>NZ_JBFTNR010000045.1:0-10965 GCF_056665995.1 Stenotrophomonas sp. 05L44_2 | reverse complement strand
GGTGATGTCTTCCATGTGCTCGAAGATGGCCGGATCGACCTTCGCGTTGAACACTTCATCCAGGCGCGCCAGCAGTCTGTCACTGCCACCATGCGCTGCGGCAAGGCCGGCCACATCCTGCGGCACGTACCATGAGTACTGCCAGGCATTGCCTTCGGTGTAGTCGGTGCCGTAGCCACTGGCGCTGGGGTCGAACGGCGTACGGAAGCTGCCATCGCGCTTGCGCGCACGCATGAAGCCGGTGTCCTTGTCGAAGGCGTTGCGCCAGTTGCCCGCGCGCTTGTCGAAGGTTGCGGCGACATCGGCCTTGCCCATCGCCTGCGCCATGCGCGCGATGGTCCAGTCATCGAACGCGTATTCCAGCGTCTTGCTGGCTGCTTCGCCCTCCTCGTCGATCGGCACGTAGCCCAGCTCACGGTACTGGGCGATGCCATCGTAAGGGCCGTAGTTGGCAGTCTGCACCATCGCCTTCAGCGCCTTGTCCGCGTCGAAGCCGCGAATACCCTTCACGTAGGCATCGGCGATCACCGGCACCGCGTGGTAGCCGATCATGCACCAGTCTTCCAGGCCATGGAACGACCACACCGGCAGCATGCCGTAAGGGCTGTGCTCGTGATGGGCCAGCATGGAATTGACGAAATCGCTGTTGCGCTTCTCCGGCTGCACCAGGGTCAGCAGCGGATGCAGCGCCCGGTAGGTATCCCACAGCGAGAACGTCGAATAGTTCGTGTAGCCCTTGGCCTGGTGCACGGCGTTGTCCGCGCCGCGGTACTGGCCGTCGGCATCCATGAACAGCGTCGGCCCCAGCAGCGTGTGGTACAGCGCGGTGTACGCGCTGCGACGCGCGTGTTCCGGTGCTTCGATATCCAGCACCGACAACGCCTGCGTCCACTCCTGCTTCGCCTGCGCGCGCACACGGTCGAAATCGAAGTCGGCCACTTCCGCATCGAGGTTGGCGATGGCGCCCGCCTCGCTGACCGGCGAAATGGCCACCTTCACCACCAGCGGTGCATCCAGCTTGCCGAAGTCGAAGGTGCCCACCAGCTGCCGCCCCTCGATCTGCGCGCGCTGCGCCGGGTCCTTCTCGCCCGGGGGCGCGAAGCCCTTGTAGACGATGTCCTTTTCGGTGTTGTGCAGCGCGTGGCTGGCCAGCGGTCGCGAGAAGCGCATCGCGAAATACAGCTGGCGGCCGGCGGCCCAGCCACGCGTCTCGCGGAAGCCGGTGATGGTGCCATCGCCACGCACGCGTACCCGCGACCACAGGATCTTGCCCGGGTAGTCATACATGCTGGTACGCATGTCCAGCAGCACCTTGGCTTCGCTGCCCTTCGGGAACGCATAGCGATGCACGCCCACGCGGGCGCTGGTGGTCAGCTCGGCGCGCACCTTGTAGTCGTCCAGGGTGACCGCGTAATAGCCCGGTTCGGCCTTCTCGTCATCGTGGCGGAAACGCGAGGCGTAACCGCTGCGTGGCTTTTCGGGGTCGCCGCGCTCCAGGCCAGGGTTGCCGGTGAACGGCATCAGCAGGATGTCGCCCAAATCGGAATGACCGGTGCCGGAAAAGTGCGTGTGCGAGAAACCGACGATGCTGCTGTCGTCGTAACGGTAGCCCGCCGCCCAGCCGTAGGCCTTCTCGCGCGGCTGGATGCGCGTGTCCGGGCTGAGCTGGACCATGCCGAACGGCACCGTTGCGCCGGGGTAGGTATGCCCCTCACCGCCGGTGCCAATAAAGGGATCGACCGAGGCATAGGCCTTGTCGGCGGCGGTCTTGGCCGGGGCGGCCGCAGCCAGGCCGGAGGCGAACATCGCCGTGGCGGCGACAGCGATCAGGAGACGACGGTCCAGCGTGGGCATCGGCATTTGGATCGATTCAGGTGGTGGTCAGATCCTAGCACCGGGGTGACGGTGTCGCATGCTGCAGTGCGGATGCCGCCTTCAACGCATGCATCTGCAACCGATTGGATGGATCGACACTGGAATTGAAGGGATGCTGCCAAGCCTGGCGGGCCCATTTCGATGCGAACGCGCAAGCGGTTGTCGGAATGGGCACTACCGAGAAAAAATCAGCCCGTAATTGGAGACTTTCAGATGCAGTGCCGGGTGGAACAGACCGCCAATGCGTGTGCAGGATATCCGCGCAGCGCGAACACCGCTGCCGGGTGTGGAACCCCGAAACGGGCTTTGGGAGCTGCTTGCCGTGACTACGGCGGGCGGTGCGCGGCGGCCGCATGGCCCTCCGGCTTTTCCCAGAGCTCAGCCGAAGTTCCAACCCCGCACCGCCCGCCACCCTTGCGGTGGCCACGTCCCCTCAAGGAGCCATCGCATGTCGCATGAACCGCCCATCCTGACCCCGGAAATGGAATCCCTGTTCTTTCGCATCGAGCACGCCCTGAACACCGCCGAGGGCATGGCGATGATGATCGGCGAGAACGAACCGGCCGACCCGCAGGCGCATCTGCGCCCGGGCTACAGCCTGCAGAAGATCACTGTGGCGATGATGGCGTTGAGCCAGCATGGCCGGCGATTGCTGCATGAACTGCGCGAGCAGCATGTGCGGGTGACGCTGCATTGAAGCGGACATCGCCGGGGAAATGAGCCGAGCGTGGCTCGGCTCCATGAAGGCCACTGAAGAGGCCACTCAATCCGGCAGCGCGCTCTGCAGCGTTGCAAGATCTGCCGCATCCACCGGCCGCACCACGCGCGCCACTTCCGTGCCATCACGCAACAGGATCACGGTGGGCCACAGCTTCACCTGGAACGAGCGGCCCAGCGGCTTGCCCTTGCCGTCTTCGATCTTCCAGTGCGGCAGATCGTGTGCCTCGACGAAAGCCTGCAGTGCCGGTTGCGCGGCCTGGCAATGGCCGCACCACGGTGCACCGAATTCCAGCAACAGCCAACCGGCCTGCGCATCCACCTCCGCGCGGGCCGGCTCGGCTGCCACAGGGTCACGCATGAAGGGCATGCCGGTTACGCCTGCAGCGTGCGCTGGATGTCTTCCAGCGGCGCGTTGGTGAGATCCTTGGCGATGTCGGCCAGCAAGCGAGACTGCGTCTCCTTGTGCAGCAACGGACGGATGCGGCCCAGCGTGGTGGGATCGGCAATCAGCACCAGATGCGCATAACGGTTGTTGAGCGCGTCTTCATTGAGCTGCTCGGCCACCTGCTTGGCGAAGGTCGCCTCGTTGAGCTGCGAGATCGACATGTCCTTGGGCACCGCACCGGATGGGCCCTGACCGGACACACCCTGTTCGCTGATGTCCTGCAGGCGCAGCTCGCCTTCCTGTTTCAGGGTGAGCTTGTGCTCGTTGCCGACGTTGGTGAACACGCGGGCCGAGCCACCATCGGCGACGATAACCAGGGTGCCTTCGGGAATGCGACGGGTCATGCGTTACTCCTTGCGTTGGTTCGTGACCACCGTAAAAGCCGGGGCGTGAGCGAGGCGAGCACAACATGTTCATTCGATGTGCGTGGGTCATGTGCATGAACAGGCAACATGGAACGCTGCGTTCGTACTGGCGCGATTCTCGGCACGCTCACACTGTAATCGTTATCATGAACGCATGATCGACACGACCCACTGCACGTCAGCACCTGTTGCTGGCCTGCGGGAAGCACTGCCGACCGGCGCTTCGCTTTCCATCATTGCCTCTCCCTCGCCTTTCCATCGCCTCGCGCTGGATCCCGGCGGATGACGCCTGCGGGCCCTGCCCCGCCTGTTCCCTGCGCCTGCCCCACCCGCGCGTGCGCTGACACGTAATCGGACCCATCCGTTCGTCCTGCATGTCGCTCTGCGTTCTGGCAGCGGGCAATGCGTGTTGCGTGCGCGGCGTTTCATCGCACACGCCTTTCGCCCCCTTCCGGGTCTTCCATCCGATGCCCCTGCGCCTGCTGCGCCAGCATCGCCGTTTCCGAATTCCGGGACATTCGTACCGCCCATTCCAACGCCATTTCCATTCTTCCAAGGGAGTCCCCATGCAGGACAACTCCGATGCCCATGCCCATTTCGGCTGGTTCAAACGCCGCCGCCATCTGAAGGTCGACGAGATCACCGTTGTCGACAAACCCATGCTCAAGCGCGCCGTCGGCGCCGCTGCACTGGGCAATGCGATGGAATGGTTCGACTTCGGTGTCTATGGCTATCTTGCCGTCACCATCGGCCAGGTGTTCTTTCCCTCCAGCAATCCCACCGCGCAGGTGATTGCCGCGTTCGCCACGTTCACGGTGGCCTTCCTGGTACGCCCGCTGGGCGGCATGGTCTTCGGGCCCTTGGGCGACCGCTACGGGCGCCAGAAGGTACTGGCCTTTACCATGATCATGATGGCATTGGGTACGTTCGCCATCGGCCTGATTCCCTCCTATGAACGCATCGGCATCTGGGCGCCGGTGCTGTTGCTGCTCGCCCGCGTGGTGCAGGGCTTTTCCACCGGCGGCGAGTACGGCGGCGCGGCGACCTTCATCGCCGAGTACTCCACCGACCGCAACCGCGGCCTGATGGGCAGTTGGCTGGAGTTCGGCACGCTGGGCGGCTATATCGCCGGTGCCGGTACGGTGACTGCACTGCACATGCTGTTGAGCAGCGAGCAGATGCTGGACTGGGGCTGGCGCATTCCGTTCCTGGTGGCCGGCCCACTCGGCCTGCTGGGCCTGTACATGCGCATGCGGCTGGAGGAAACGCCAGCGTTCCGCGCGTTCGCCGAAGAGGCCGAGAAGCGCGACCATGAGCGCCCCGGCCTGGTCGACCTGTTCCGCGTGCACGGCCGCCAGCTGATCGTCTGCATGGGCCTGGTGCTGGTGTTCAACGTGACCGACTACATGCTGCTGACCTACATGCCCAGCTACCTGAGCGTGACCATGGGATATGCGGAGAGCAAGGGCCTGCTGCTGATCATCATCGTGATGCTGGTGATGATGCCGTTRAACATCGTGGGTGGCCTTTTCAGCGACAAGCTGGGCCGGCGGCCGATGATCATCGGCGCCTGCATCGCGCTGCTGGTGCTGGCGGTGCCGAGCCTGCTGCTGGTGGGCAGCGGCAACGACGGGCTGATCTTCCTTGGCCTGATGCTGCTGGGCCTGGCGCTGGTGTGCTTCACCAGTTCGATGCCGTCCACGCTGCCGGCGCTGTTCTATACGCCGGTGCGCTACAGCGCGCTGTCCATTGCGTTCAATGTGTCGGTGTCGCTGTTTGGTGGCACCACGCCGCTGGTGACCGCCTGGCTGGTGGAACGCACGGGCGATCCGCTGGTACCGGCCTACTACCTGATGGGCGCGGCGGTGATCGGCCTGATCACGATGATCTTCGTGAAGGAGACCGCCGGCCTGCCGCTGCGCGGTTCGCCGCCGGCCGTGGGCTGCGACAAGGAGGCGGCCGCGTTGTTGAAGAGCGATGCACCGGTCACGGTGGACCGCGCCCTGCCGCCGTTGCCGGACGTGGCCGAACCGGAACAGGTGACCCCGGCCTGAGTGGCTGCGGTGGCGCCAGGCATTGCCTGGCGCTGCCGTCAGCACAGGGCTAGTCGGCGCGGGTCAGCTTGCCCGGGCTCCAGCGGTACACCCAGGCATGCTGACCTTCCGGCGGGCAGGCCACCTTGCCTCGCACGCACAGCTTCGAACTGCGGGTGCTGTTGAAGGTCACGCGGATGCGGTCACCGTCCATGGTGATCGTTTCCATTTCGCCGGGGATATGCACGCTGGCGTCATCGGCGTAGCCCGAGGCGCGGATCAACGCGTAGGTTTCGTCGTCATAGGCGGATTTGCCGGGTGACGTGGCCTGGCCCCGCGCATCACCTTCGGCCAGCGGGGTCATCACCACCAGCTCGTTGAGCTGCATCGCGCTGCCGGTCTGGGTCGCGGTATAGAGATAGACGATCTCCGGGCGGCCGTCGCCATCGAGGTCGGCATTGCCGGCCCACAGCGGGCGGTAGTCGTACTGGCTGTCGGTGCCCGGGTGCAGGCGCAGCGATGCCTCGGCGGTGCGGCGTGCCTTGTCGTAGCTCATCGGCTCGTTCGGCGCCTCGACCTTGGCATCGGCCGGCGTTGCATCCTGGGCCAGCAGCGGTGCCGCTACCGTCAATGCCATGGCCACCACCAGCGCGCGCAGGCCAGTGGCCTGCCAGTGCTTCCGCTCGTACATCCGTGTTCCTCGATCAATGAATCTGCGGGCTCGGATCATCGCACAGGCGGGCCGGCAAGCGGCGTACTGTCGGCATGCAGTTCCATCGCGCGCATGACGATGGGCTTGGCCCAGTCCGGGGTGTGCAGCAGCTCCACCACCGACACCGGATACTGCAGGCCCTGGCGATCCAGCGCCAGCACCGGCAAGGGGGCAACACGCCCATAGCGATCGGCCGGCGCGCTGTTGTCATACACATGCAGTTCGGCCAGGTGCGGCATCAATGCCAACAGGTTCTCGCGTGCGGAATCGAAGCGTGCGCGGATCTTGTCCTGCGGGATGTCGTGGCCACCGGCGGCAACGCGGGCCGCCACGCGAGCAACATGCAGTTCGACGGTGGCCAACCCGCAGAACCAGATCGCCACGTCATGCTGGCTGCAGGCCTCGCGCAACAGACGCGGAATGGTGTTGCCGCCCAGGGTGGTTTCAAAGGCGAAGTCGCTGCCGTCGGCGATCGCCTGGCGCAGCCGTCGTGCGCCCTCCTGCCACGCTTCGGCGTTGGCGTCGGCCAACGGCCAGCCCGCCTCCACCAGGCGCCGGGTGAAGCTGTCCGGGTTGTACCAGCCCAGGCCGTCGGCCTCCAGCCAGGTGCCGAGCAGCGAACTCTTGCCGGCGCCATTGACGCCGGCCAACGCCAGGATCCGCCCCATGATTCAGAGCGGACGGCCGAGCGCGACCTTGTGGCCGCGGCGGATCGGCTTGCCCATCACCTTGCCCAGCCCCTCACCCTGCTGCAGCCCGGCCAGCGSCTGGTCGAACTCGCTGCGCAGGCGCGACAGCACGTCGCTGCGCTCCTCGCTGTCGCTGCCGCTGGCCCTGGCCAACAGCTCCTGGTAGGTCTTGATGTCCACGATCACCGCCTCGGGGTGATTGTGGTTGGTGATGACCAGCGCCTGCTTCTCGCGCACGGTACGCATCAGGCTGGGCCAGCCACGGGTCTTGACCGAGGATGCCGGGGCCTTGTCCAGGCCGGGCAGGTCGAGCGGGAGGGTCATGGCACGGCTCCAGCGGAAGGATATGTGGCCACTATACCCAATTTGGCCAAATTGGGGATTAATGGACTGCGCCCCCCCCTTTGCGCCGCGCCCGACGGCTCAGAACGCCCGTTCCCATTTCAGGCTCAGCAGACTGCGGTCGTGGCTGTACAGCCAGTCCACGTTGCTGTCGATGCGTGCGTAACGCAGGCTCAGGCTGGGGACCAGCCCAGCCACGGCCAGGCGCTCGCTGCGCACGATGGCGATCAGGTTCTGCTCGCTGTCCTGCCGACGCGCYTCCAGCAACGGGCTCCAGGCATCGTAGTCACGCTCACGCAGCGACACGAACACCGTGGCCGTGGTGCCGCTCCACTGGCGCGCTGCGCCCAGGCGCAGGCCGCGTTGCCGGTAGCCGTTGGCGGGATCGGCGGCGCTGCTGTCACTCAGGTCGACCCCGGCAAACACCGTCCAGCGCGGGTTGAGCGCGCGGAACCAGGTGGCATAGATCGCCGCCAGTTCACCGTCGTAGTTGCTGGCCACGCCCTGCTGTCGATAGCGCTGGCGTTTCCAGTCGGCTTCCAGCTTCAGCAGGCTGCGCGGATCTGCGGCGAACTGCCATTCGCCATGCATGCCGGCACCGCCCTGCAGCGCGTGGTTGCCGAGTCCCTGGTAATCGTAGCTGGGCGCCAGCAGCAAGGTATGCCGTGCGCTGCGCCAGCTGTAGCCGGCCTGCACGCTGGCATTGAGCTCGTTGTAGTCGCTGTGCCCACGCCACGCCTGGCCGAACGCCAGGCCGCGCAGGTACAGCCCATGGTGGCCGGCCAACGGCAGGCGCCGTTCCAGGCTGACGTCGTAGTCCAGGCCGAACGCTGCCTGTGCATCGGGCAACCGGCGTTCGATGAAGCAGGTGGTGCCGTCACCAAACAGGCAGGTGCGGCTGGCCGAACTGCGGTTGATGTTGTCGCTCCAGGCGGGGCCGGCGGCGATGCCACCCTTCCAGCGCTGGCGTGCACGCAGGGCCTGCAGGTAGCCGTCCACCCGCGTACGCACGCCCGCCGTTGCAGGGTCGCCGCCATCGATGCCGGCTGCGATCGCCTCGAACAGGGCGATGGCATCGCGGTCGCGCTGGTCTTCGGCATACACGCGCGCCAGTTCCAGCCGCGCCGGCAGGAAGTCCGGCTGCGCGGCGAGCACGGCCTCGTATTCGGCCGCGGCCTTGCCGTGCTGACCACCCACGCGCGCCAGCGCACCCTGCGCGTAGTGGCGCAGCAGCGGATCGTGGCCAGGCAGTTCGATGTACTCGGCAAGGAAGGCGGCCGCGGCCTGCCATTGCTGGTGCTGCAGCGCGAGATAGAGCGCCTGGCCGAGGTCGTCGACAGTGCGCTCCACGCGGTACTGCTGGCCGTCGAGGGTGATGGTCGGTCGCTCGTGCTCGGCCTGGCGCAGGCGCTGCTGGTCCTGCTGCTGATGACGCAGCTC
The DNA here is from genome assembly GCF_056665995.1 of Stenotrophomonas sp. 05L44_2. Taxonomy (NCBI): domain Bacteria; kingdom Pseudomonadati; phylum Pseudomonadota; class Gammaproteobacteria; order Lysobacterales; family Lysobacteraceae; genus Stenotrophomonas; species Stenotrophomonas sp. 05L44_2. Next base: position 2,344 of record NZ_JBFTNR010000045.1, on the reverse strand, counting down.
GCTGCCCTGTTCGAGCACACGGCGCAGGTCATCCTGCTGCGCGTGGGCATTGTTGAGCGGCCAGGCCAGCAGCAGGACGACAAGAAAGAGAAGGTGGCGCATGTTCGATCCGGTTGAAGCACTATCGCAGGCCGAAGCAGGGACTGGCGGATCGCGGCTTGTCCCTGCCCTGCCCCGTCAGGGGCGTGGCGATCAGTTCTTGCTGCCGCCGAAGGCGGTGTCGTACTGGCTGTTGCCGGCGAAGGTGGCGATGCCGGCCAGGGTGGCGGCGTTGGCACCGAARAACTGGCCCTGGGTGCTGCCCGACACCGAGCCGTTGGCCACGGCCGTGCCTGCGAAGGACGCATTGGCGCTGTTGATGGCAGCGTTGACGCCCACGGTCAGGCCGCCACCGGCGATCTGGCCGCGCAGGGTGCCGGCACCGAAGTCGGCGCGGAACGCACCGGTCAGCAGGTTGCTGCCGTTGAACTTGTTCAGGCCCGCCACGCTGTAGGTGGCCACGCCTGCCGGCAACGTGGTGCCTGCACGGTCACCAGCGAAATAGACCTGGCGGTTGTTGAAGCCACCGGCGGCGCCATCCTTGGACCATTCACCAAACCAGACATCGCCGCTGCCCACCTTGACGAAGTTGAAGTGGCCCATGCCGGCGTGGTTGCCCGGGGTGCCGGTGATCGGCATGGCCAGGGTGYGCACGGTGGTGCCGTTGACAGTGGTGGGTGCCGAATAGGCGCTCAGGCCCTGGAAGTCCACGCGGGTGCCACCGGACACGGTGCCGACGCCGATGCCGGCCTTGCCAGCGACGTGCGGGCCACCATTGACCTGCGATTCGCCGACATTGACGTTCAACTGCGGATCGGTGACGGCGCTGGCGGCGCCGACGATATCGGCAGCATGGGCGGCACCGGCCAGGGCCAGGCTGGCGGCCACGGTGAGCAGGGAGCGGGAGAACATTTTCATGGAAAAACTCCTTGGATTGAGGGAACTACAGGTACAACGCTTGAATCGGTGAGGCGTCAGAAGCGCGCGGTGACTGCGAGCTTGAGGGTGCGACCGGGCGCCGGCAGCGTGGAGCGCGTGGCCGGGTCGACGTAGTAGCGGTTGCCGAGATTGCTGCCGACCAGTTCGACGCTGGCGTGGTCGTTGAAGCGCCAGCGCGCATAGGCATCCACCGTGGTGATGTTTCCCCAGGTGAACGGCACGTTCTGCCACAGCAGGCTGCTGCCGCCGGCCAGCAAGCGGTCGCGGTAGGCCTGCAGGTCCGGGTTGTGGTGACGCCGGTAGTGCATGATGCGGCTGCCCAGTTCCAGCCGCTCGTCGAACAGGCGGGTGCCCAGCGACAGGTTCACCGACAGCTTCGGCACGGCCTGGGTCAGCAAGTAACCACCGACGAAGCCATCCTGCACGCAGTTGGGCACCAGGCCGCGGTTGGCATCCAGCTGTACTGCGGTGCTTTCGTCGCACACTTCGTTTTCAAGGGTGCGGGCGATGCCCAGGTCGCTGAAGAAGCGGCGGTTGTCGAAGCGCGCCTGCAGCTCAATGCCGCGCAGGGTCTGCTTGTCGATGTTGTCGAACAGGAAGTACGCATCGCGCTCGATCACATCGCGGGTTTTCTGTACGTAGTAGCTGAGCTTTACGTCCGCATCGGCGGTGCCGTCGAACAGCGCAGAGAGGTTGTGCACATAACCCAGCTCGTAGTTGTAAGCGTGTTCGGGCTTGAGCGGATACAGCGGATTGAGGCTGCTGGAAAACGCGATGGTGCTTTCGAACATGCTGGGGAAGCGCTTGGCCTCGGTGTAGCGGGCATACAGGCGCGCAGCAGGCGAGAAATGCACGGTGGCCGAGAACGTGGGCAGCCAGGCATGGTCGCGGCGGCGGCTGTTGTGCGCCTGCACCGCCTGCCCCTGCACGGCGTTCTGCACCCGGCAGGTCTGGTCGGTACCGAGCACCATCGGCAGCAGCCCGGGGATGGCGGCCACCTGGCCGTTGAGGCACGGGTTGCTGGCTCGCGTGTAGTTGCCATCGGCATCCGCTGCCCAGGCGATGCTGTGCTCCACCGGCACCGGCGTTTCGTACTTGCTCAGCAGGTTCTTCAGCAGGTCGTCGACCAGCGAGCCCATGCCGATGCTTTCCCAGAACTCACGCTCCGATTCGATCGCATCGATCTCTCCCTGCAGGCTGGCGGGGCGTGGTGGCAGCTCGTTGACCCGGTAGCGCGCCTCCTTGCTGCCGACACTGCGGGTCAGCAGCTCCGGATGCGCCTGCAGGAAATCGTCGAACGCCCAGTAGCGGCTGTAGCGCACACCGGCGTTGAGGGTAAGGAACTCGACCGGCCGCCATTCCAGGC
>NZ_JBFTNR010000044.1:0-11021 GCF_056665995.1 Stenotrophomonas sp. 05L44_2 | reverse complement strand
GATGAGGGTCGATCGGAGCTGTATGGGGATGGTCGCATTCATCTGAACAACAGATACTTGGATGTGCTTGATTGGGCGGGCGTTTACAACGTACTGGATACGATAATCCACGAAGGCTTCCACTTCACGCGCCCTAGAAATTTGCAAACTCAAGAAAATGGTTGGGATCACGGCTACATTTCGCCGGAGGCAACCAAGCGAGCTCGGGAACAGATCTACAACTATGACAAAGCCCGTAAGGCCACATGTGAGTGCACACAATGAAGTTCTCTATCCATATGGCTTATTCTTGCCTTCTTCTCGTGCTCGGAACGCAGTTAGTCCACGCGCGTGAATTGCATGAATGCATCATCGTTCCGCAGGCAACGATCGTCACCGACATGCCGGCTGGCATGGATGAGTTCGAACAGCGTCTGTGGACAGCAAATACAGGTCAGGTGGTGAGCAAGGGCACCGATACGCTCATTCTGCTTCGCATCTTCTCGGAATCATCAGGCGTGATGGATTCCCAGCAGTACACCAAGATCACCGGCATCCTGACGGGATATACACCGTCCTCTGAAGGGACGCAGGAGGTGGTCGGCGCACGCCTAACCAGTGGTGGTGCGGGCTTCGCGCACAAGGGAGACTACTGGCTGTCCAATGCAGTAACTGTTGAACTCCATCGACCGCACAAGCGCGATAGCCGAATGGAAGTTGAAGTGAAGGCTGTAGGATGGAACAGCTATCGAAAAGAAGACCGACCCTTCGATCTGCAGTTCACTTGCCAAATCAAGGAAATGCCGCTCGAAAGGCTTAGTGCTTGGCAAGGCGGCAACGGCAATCTCTGGCTGTCTTTTGGACCGACCAAGTAGCTGCGAGAGCTTCACCCTCCCCCAAACAACTTCTGCGCGCTCTGGAACAGGATCCAGCTGGTGGCGATGAACTTGTCGCCGCCCTGCGGCCGGTTGCCACGATGGGTGTGGGTGAACGCGGTCGGCGCAATCAACAGGCTGCCGGTGCGCGGTGCGATCTTGCGGCCCTGGAACAGGAACTCGGTTTCGCCTTCGTCGAAGTCGTCGTTGAGGTACAGCGTCCACAGCACGTGCCGGTGCAGCGTCTCGGCCTGCGCGTCCTTCGGGTACAGCTCGCAGTGCCAGTACGGGTAACCGCCCTCGCCCGCCGCATACCACTGCAGGTTGATCGCGCCCGGGCGCAGGCAGGTGCGCGCCAGATCCGCCAGCTGCTCCGGCGCCATGTCGGGGAAATCCTCGGCCGACAGGCGTCGCGGCTGGCCGTTGCTGTCCTGGATCTGCAACATCAACGGCGCGATCAATGCCTGTGGATAACGGCGTAGATAAGTCTGCAGACCCGCAAATACCGCCTGTTGCAGCTGCTGGTCCACATCCTGCCAGCCATCCACGCCGCTGATCCGCAGATCCTTGCTGTGCTTGAGTTCCGGGAACACACCGCTGCCCACTGCGCCGGGTTTCAGGCCCTGGCTTGCACGCATGCGCGCGACGATCGCAGCGCACACGTCGCTGGGGACGGCGTTGTGGATGACCTCGATGAAATCGACCGGGCCCGGCTCGTGCATGCGTGCATTCCTTCGACGGCAAGGGCTTGATGGTGCCGTTTGCAGCTGCAGCTGTCACCCTGCGGTCATGTCATCAATCTGCCATGACCGTTGTAGGGATGGCCGCTGTCAGACGCTCTTCGCGTCATGCTCCTGGTGATAACGCACGGCCTCGGCGACCTCTTCGCGCGAACCGAGGAACACCGGCACGCGCTGGTGCAGCTGGTCGGGTTGCACGTCGATGATGCGCTCGCGACCGGTCCAGGCAGCGCCGCCCGCCTGCTCCACCAGCAGGCCCATCGGGTTGGCTTCGTACATCAGGCGCAGCTTGCCRGCCTTGCCSGGTTCCTTCTTGTCCCACGGGTAGATGAAGATGCCGCCGCGGGTCAGGATGCGATGCACGTCGGCGACCATGCTGGCGATCCAGCGCATGTTGAAGTTCTTGCCGCGCGGSCCTTCCTTGCCGGCCAGCAGATCTTCCACGTAGGCCYGCATCGGCGCTTCCCAGTGCCGCTGGTTGGACATGTTGATGGCGAACTCCTGGGTGGCCGCCGGGATCTGCATGTTCTCGGTGGTCAGCAGGAACTCGCCGGTTTCGCGGTCGAGGGTGAAGGCGTGGGTACCGTGGCCGACGGTCAGCACCAGCTGCGTGCTGGGCCCGTAGATGCAGTAGCCGGCGGCGATCTGCTTGCTGCCCGGCTGCAGGAAGGCGTCATCGCCGGGCAGTTCGACGTTGGTCGGACAACGCAGCACCGAGAAGATGGTGCCGACGGAGACGTTGACGTCGATGTTGGAGCTGCCATCGAGGGGATCGAACAGCAGCAGGAAATCGCCACGCGGGTAGATGTCCGGCACCGGCTGGCTGTGGTCCATCTCCTCCGATGCGCAGGCGGCGAGGTGGCCACCCCAGGCGTTGGCCTCCAGCAGGATCTCGTTGCTGATGACATCCAGCTTCTTCTGCGCTTCGCCCTGCACGTTGCCGGTACCGGCCTCGCCGAGCACGCCACCGAGGGCGCCCTTGCTGACGGCGATGGAGATGCTGGTGCAGGCGCGGGCGACGACCGCGATCAGCTGGCGCAGGTCGGCGTTGATGCGGCCGGCGTGCTGCTGCTGGATCAGGAAGCGGGTCAACGAGGTACGGGACATGGGCGGGCAGGTCTCGGCAACGGGAAAACGCCTATTGTCGCTGGTCTGACTTGCGCGTGGGTGAGCGGGGGTAGGCGTAATCGTTTCCAGAGGCGTTGCGGTCGTGGCGGCTTCCCTTCGTCGAGGCGCAGTGAGCGGGGCACCGTGGCCAARGMCGTGAGGCGCATGGATGCGCCGATCGAGCCCCCATGAATGGGTTTACGGCGTGTCTTGGCCACGGTGCCCCGCTCACTGCGTTTCAGGGTGTGCCGCGAGCGCGGAGGGTGTGGCAAGGCAGGTGCAAAAACAAAGGCGCCTTTCGGCGCCTTTGTTTCCACAGCTTGCTGGAGCGGTCGATCAGCCCTTGGCGACGGTGGCCACGGCCTTGGCGACGTATTCCAGGTTGTTCTGGTTCAGCGCGGCCACGCAGATGCGGCCGGTGCCGACGGCGTAGATGCCGAACTCGTCGCGCAGGCGCTCGACCTGTTCGCGGCTCAGGCCGGAGTACGAGAACATGCCCGCCTGCTCGTTGATGAAGCCGAACTGCGGGGCGCCGGCGGCGGCCAGCTTCTCGACCAGGCCCTGGCGCAGGGCGTGGATGCGCTCGCGCATCTCGGTCAGCTCCTGCTCCCACATCGCGCGCAGTTCCGGATTGGTCAGCACACCGGCAACCAGTGCAGCACCGTGGGTGGACGGGCTGGAGTAGATCGTGCGGATCACGCGCTTGACCTGCGACTGCACGGCCTTGGCGTCAGCGGCGGTCGGCGCGACCATCGACAGCGCACCGACGCGCTCGCCATACAGCGAGAACGACTTGGAGTACGAGTTGGCGACGATGAAGCTGTCGATGCCGGCCTCGGCGATGATGCGCACCGCGGCACCGTCCTGCTCGATGCCCTTGTCGAAGCCCTGGTAGGCCATGTCGATGAAGGGGAACAGCTGGCGGTCCTTCAGCAGCTGTGCGACCTGCTTCCACTGGCTGACGGTGAGGTCGGCGCCGGTGGGGTTGTGGCAGCAGGCGTGCAGCAGCACCACGGTGCCCGCTTCCAGCTTGCCCAGGTCGGCCAGCAGGCCGTCGAAGTTGACGCCATGGGTGGTCGGGTCGAAGTAGGTGTAATCGACCACCTCGAAACCAGCGGCGCTGAACACGGCGCGGTGGTTTTCCCAGCTCGGGTTGCTGAGTGCGACGGTGGCGTGCGGCAGAAGCTTCTTCAGCACGTCGGCGCCGACGCGCAGCGCACCGCTGYCACCGACGGTCTGGGCGGTGGTGACGCGGCCGGCGGCCAGCAGCGGCGAGTCCTTGCCGAACACCAGCTCACGGGTGGCCTGGGTGTACGCCGGCAGGCCATCGATCGGCAGGTAGCCGCGCGGTTTGGCTTCGTTGGCGAGCTGCTGCTCGATCTGCTTGACGGCGCGCAGCAGCGGAATGCGGCCGCTCTCGTCGTAGTAGATGCCCACACCCAGGTTGACCTTGGTCGGGCGGCTGTCGGCGTTGTACGCCTCGGTCAGGCCCAGGATCGGGTCGCCTGGGACCAGTTCCACGTTTGCAAAGAAGGACACGGCGGTACTCGTTCGGTAGACGGAAAGGGGGAGGAATTGCGCCACGCGGCTTGCGGCCTGTCGGCCGAAACCGACCCATCGTAACAAAGCCTGCCGGGGCTGGCCGCCGCCATCGTCATCCGCCTGCCCGTACCATGGCGTGCGTTGCCGCCCGATCCATCAACCTGAATCATGAATCCCAGCGCACGACGCCAATGCCTGCCGCTTTCCGCCCTGCTGCTGCTGCCTTTGGCGGTGACGGCCGAGCCATTGCCGACCGCCCTGCCGACGGTGCAGGTGCAGGCCGCGCGGGTGCCCGGCGTAGACCCCTTCGCCCTGCCCGCCAGCCTGGATACGGTGTGGATCGACGCCGACCGTACCGGCCYGGGCACGCAGCTGTCCGAGGCGCTGGGCGGAGTGCCGGGCCTGCTGGCCCGGGACCGGCAGAACTTCGCGCAGGACACCCAGCTGTCGATCCGTGGCTTCGGCGCCCGTTCGACCTTTGGTGTGCGCGGSGTGCGSGTGCTGRTCGAYGGGGTGCCGGCGACCATGCCCGATGGYCAGGGCCAGCTSTCSCACGCCAGCCTGCTCGGTGCCGAGCGCATCGAGGTGCTGCGCGGGCCGTTCTCGGCCCTGTATGGAAATTCGTCCGGGGGCGTGCTGCAGGTGTGGAGCGCGCAGGGCCAGGCCGGTGACCCGTGGCGGGTGCGGGTGAGTGCCGGTGCCGACAACACGCTCAGCGTCGGCGCGCAGCTGCGCGGGGCGGGCCCTGGCGTCGACTACAACGTGGCCGCCAACCATTTCAGCACCGATGGCTGGCGTGACCACAGCCGCGCGCGGCGTGAATCGCTCAACGCGCGCCTTGGCACCGAGCTCGCTGGCGGCCGCCTGGAGTTGCTGCTCAATGCGCTGCACGCGCCCAACGCGCAGGACCCGCTGGGCCTGACCCGCGCGCAGGTGGCGGCCGATCCACGCCAGGCCACGGCGGTGGCTGAGCAGTACAACACCCGCAAATCGGTGCGCCAGCAGCAGGCAGGCCTGCGCTGGACCCGTGAAGCCGGTGCGCAGCGCTGGCAGCTGATGGGCTATGCCGGGCAGCGCGCGGTGACCCAGTACCTGCCGATTCCGCCGGGACCGCAGGCCAACCCATTGCATGCCGGTGGCGTGATCGACCTGGACGGCGGTTATGGCGGGTTGGACGCGCGCTGGGGCTGGAACGGCGATCTGTGGGGGCGCCCGCTGGACCTGGTGGTGGGCGTGAATGCCGATCGCCAGCGCCAGCACCGCACCGGCTACGAGAACTTCGTCGGCACCACCGTGGGGGTACGCGGCCGCCTGCGTCGCGACCAGATCGACATCGTGCAGAACGTGGACCAGTTCGCCCAGGCGTGGTGGCAATGGAGCCCGCGCTGGTCGCTGCTGGCCGGGGTGCGCCACAGCGCGGTGCGCTTCGAATCGGATGATCGCTACATCGTCGGGCGCAACCCGGACGACAGTGGCCGCCGTCGCTACCAGGCCACCACGCCAGTGGCGGGTGTCAGCTTCGAGGCAAGCCCGCAGTGGCGCCTGCACGCGGCGATCGGGCGTGGCTTTGAAACCCCGACGTTCAACGAGCTGGGCTACCGCGCCGACGGCCAGGCCGGGCTGGCGCTGGATCTGGCGGCCGCCCGCAGCCGCAGCGTGGAAGTGGGCAGCAAATGGCATGCGCAGGATGGAAGACAGCTCGATATCAGCCTGTTCCGTGCAGATACCGACGATGAGCTGGCCGTTGCCAGCAACACCAACGGCCGCAGCACGTACCGCAACATCGGCCGTACCCGCCGCCAGGGTGTGGAGCTGCAGTACCGGCAGCCGTTGGCCGAGCAGTTGGAGCTGCAGCTGGCCTGGACCTGGCTGCAGGCGCAGGTGCGTTCGCCCTATCTGGCCTGTGCGGCCAGCAACTGCGCAGTGCCCGACACCGTGGTTGCCGCTGGCAGCCGCCTGCCCGGCGTGCCCCGGCAGCAGGCGTATGCCCGCCTGCAGTGGTCGCCGGGGCAGTGGCAGTGGGCGCTGGAAGCGGCCGCCAGCAGCGACGTGGTGGTGAATGACATCGCCACCGAGCGCGCAGCGGGATACGCGCTGCTGAACCTGGAAGCCGGTCGCCGCTGGGCGCTGCAGGCCGGTGACCTGCGCGCATTCGCAYGTATCGACAACGTGCTGGACCAGCGGTACATCGGCTCGGTGATCGTCAATGACGGTAACGGCCGGTTCTTTGAACCGGGGCCGGACCGCCGCGCCAGCGTTGGCCTGCAGTGGTCATGGCGCTAGGCGGGCCCCGGTAGCGCCGGGCCATGCCCGGCGATCGCGCAGCGCGGACGTGACGGATCCGCCGGGCATGGCCCGGCGCTACCGATCAATCCGGGGCCTTGGCGGGCACGAACGGCGAGGTTGGATCGCTGGCCGGGAAGGTCTCTTCCAGCGCCTCGTCCTGGTTGTCGCTGGCGTGCTGCTTGCGCTCGCGCCGCTTCAGCGGACTTTCCTGGCCACCGCGATTGCGGTCACCGCAGTCCTTGCGGTCCTGTGCGGCCTGTTCAGGCCGGCGCACGACGGGCAGTACGCCCTCGTCCGGTGTCGACATGCCGGCGCCACGGTCCTCGGCGTCGGCCAGATCGTGTTTGCCGCGCTGCTCGCCCGGCTCGGGGGTGTGGTTCTCACGCAGGGGGTCACGGGTGGTGGTCATGGGGCGTTCCTCCGGTAGGCCTCCACTAGAGCGCGGACGAAGTAAAGCCACTGCGAACCTGGCGTCATGAACATCTTTGTCACGACTGGATAACGGCGGCGCGCGTATTCCTGCCCACCCGCCCTGCTGCAGGAGCCGGCCATGCCCCGTCTTGAACGCCCCGCCCCGTCCGTGTTCAACGCCCTGCTGGATCCGCTTGGCCAGCGCAGCACGCAGCGCCGGACGCGCCGCCTGGAGGATCCGCAGGCGGTGGCGCAGGATTACCTGCAGTACATGCTGAGCGACTACGAGGAACGCCGCGGGCAGGGGCATCGCAACTGGCGCGATCTGTGCCCGGTGTACGCCTTCGCGCTGACCACCCACGCCGCTGACTGGCCGCGTGGCGGCGAGGCCGATACCAGTGGCGAACTGGCCGAGCACTGGGACCAGATGCGCGGACAGTCGCGCCTGAACTGGGCACAGGCGCAGCCGGTGGTGGAAGATGCCTGGCGCGCGCTGGACCATATCCCGGCCGCTGCGGTGAGGCCGCTGCTGCAGTAGTGCCGGTCGCTGGCAGGCATCGCCAGGATTCAAGGAGCTGCCGGCCAGCGGCCGGCACTACCGCATGGTCTGCACGTGGCCGACACGGTTGTTTCACGGTAGCCGGCTGAAGCTGGCTACCCCTGCTGAAACACAGGTGCGCATCATGGCCCGCCCGATCTGGACCGGTACGCTTTCCTTCGGCCTGCTCAACGTACCGGTCTCGCTGATGTCCGGCGAGCGCAAGGTCGACCTGCACTTCCGCATGCTGGATTCGCGCGATCGCAAACCGATCCGCTTCGAACGGGTCAACGCCGACACCGGCGAGGAAGTGCCGTGGAAGGACATCGTCAAAGCCTACGAGTACGACAAGGGCAGCTACGTCGTGCTGGAGGAAGACGATATCCGTTCGGCGGCGCCGGAAAGCCATGAAACGGTGGAGGTGGAAACCTTTGTCGACGCCAGCCAGATCGACCCGCGTTACTACGAGAAGCCCTATCTGCTGGTGCCGGGTAAAAAGGCCGAGAAAGGCTACGTGCTGCTTCGGGAAACGCTGCGCAGCACTGGCAAGGTCGGTATCGCCCGGGTGGTGGTGYGCACGCGCGAGTACCTGTGCGCGGTGATGCCCAACGATGACGCGCTGGTGCTGATGATCCTGCGCTATCCGCAGGAACTGGTCGAGCCTGACGACTACAAGCTGCCCAGTGGAAAGCTTGCCGATTACCGCATCACCAGCAAGGAAACGGCGATGGCCGAGCAGTTGATCGAGTCGATGGCCGGTGACTGGGATCCTTCGCAGTACCACGATGAATTCCGCGAACGCCTGCAGCAGGTGCTGAACAAGCGCATCAAGTCCAAGGGCGGCACCACCCAGGTGGAGGACGAGCCGGCACCGCGCGAGGACGCAACCACCAACGTGGTGGACTTCATGGCGCTGCTGCAGAAGAGCCTGGATGCCAACAAGCGCACGCCGGCGAAGAAGGCGGCCGCGCGCAAGGCTCCAGCCAAGAAAGCAGCGGCGAAGAAGGCACCGGCAAAAAAGGCCGCCAAGAAGGCGGCAAAGAAAACCCCTGCGCGACGCAAGGCGGGTTGAGCCATGTCGTTGCATCAGTACCGCCGCAAGCGTCGGCTGGGCGGGGGGAGCGGACAGACCCCGGAGCCGGACGATGCACCGGCACAGGGCAATCCGAAGCGGCGGCCGATCTTCGTGGTCCAACTGCACCACGCCAGCAGCCGCCACTACGATTTCCGCCTGGAAATGGATGGCGTGCTGAAAAGCTGGGCGGTGCCGAAGGGGCCGTCGCTGCGGGTGGGTGAGAAGCGCTTGGCGGTGGAGGTGGAAGACCATCCCCTGTCCTATGCCGGCTTCGAAGGTGATATTCCGGAAGGCCATTACGGCGCCGGCCACGTCGATGTGTTCGACCACGGCAGCTGGGCCTGCGAAGGTGATCCGCTGCAAGCACTGGCGGCGGGCAAGATCGACTTCTTGCTGCAYGGGCAGCGCCTGGCCGGTGGCTGGAAACTGGTACGCACGGCGATGAAGGGCCGCCAGGTGCAGTGGCTGCTGATCAAGCGCGATGACGCGCAGGCACGGGATGCGGAGGCGGACGATCTGCTGCACACGCCAGCGCGAACATCCGCAAAGAGGTCCCGGGTTTCAGCGAAGAAGACGGCTCCAGCGCCACGTGCCGCACACCCACGCAAGGCCGATGCACGCTGGCATGCGCGCGCGCTGCAGCTGGACGGGGCGCGCGACAGAAGCTACCCGCACCAGTTCAAGCCACAGCTCACCGATCACCGCGACACCGCGCCCGATGGCGAGCGTTGGCTGCATGAGATCAAGTGGGATGGTTACCGGTTGCTGGCCGATCTGCACGAAGGTGAGGTGACGCTGCGCTCGCGCAATGGCCTGGACTGGACTGCCGATTTTCCCGAAGTGGTGCAGGCGCTGCAGGCGCTGCCGGTGCGCGATGCGCGTCTGGACGGGGAACTGGTGGTGCTGGACGACAACGGCCGCAGCGACTTCGCCGCGCTGCAGCGGGTGATCGACGGCAGCTCGAAACAACCGCTGCGCTACATCGTGTTCGACCTGCCGGGCGTGGCCGGGGTCGACATCAGCCGTGCGCCGCTGCTGCAACGCAAGGCACTGCTGAAGGAACTGATCGGCGATGCAGTTGGCACGCTGGCCTTCAGCGAGCACGTCATCGACCACGGCCCTGCCGTGTTCGAAGCCAGCGGCAAGGCGGGCTTCGAAGGCATCGTCAGCAAGCAGGTCGATGCGCCTTACGTGAACACCCGCGCACGCAGCTGGGTGAAAGTGAAGCACGAGGACACCGATGAATTCCTGATCATCGGCCACACCGCACCCAAAGGCTCGCGGGTGGGATTTGGTTCGCTGCTGCTGGCCACGCCGGAAAAGGGCGGCCTGCGCTATGTCGGCCGCGTCGGTACCGGCTTCGACGATGAGGGGCTGCGCGCGCTGGCGGCCGCGCTCGCGCCGCTGGCGGTGAAGGAGGCGGTGCTGGAGCTGCCGGCGCACGTGCCGTTGCGTGCGGCCAGCGTGCGCTGGGTCAAGCCGGTAACGGTGGCCGAGGTCGCGTTCCGCGGCTGGGGCAAGGAAGGGTTGCTGCGCCAGGCCAGCTTCAAGCGGCTGCGCAGTGACAAGAAGAAGGAGGACCTGGCGATGAGTGCAACACCGGCCGATGACGGCGACGACGTTGCCATTACCCATCCCGAGCGCATGGTGTTTGCGAAGAAGAAACTCAGCAAGGGTGATGTCGCCGACTACTACCGGCAGATGGCACGCTGGATCCTGCCGGAAATCAGTGGGCGACCGCTGTCGCTGCTGCGCTGTCCCGACGGCGTCGGCAAGGCCTGCTTCTTCCAGAAGCACCATGGCCAGGGCCTGGGTGATGCGGTGCATGCGGTGCCGCTGCAGCAGAAGAGCGGGCGCGAGGACTACGTCTATATCGATGACGAACGCGGCCTGCTGCAGCTGGTGCAGATGAACACCCTGGAACTGCATCCGTGGGGCGCGACGGTGGCCGATCCCGAACATCCCGACCGGCTGGTGTTCGATCTTGATCCGGGTGAGGGCGTGAGCTGGGCCGACGTGAAGCGCGGCGCGCGCGATGTGCGCGATCGACTGCAGCAAACCGGGCTGCAGAGCTTCGTGCGGCTGTCGGGCGGCAAGGGCGTGCATGTGGTGGTACCCCTGCAACCCGCAGCCGACTGGGACGACGCGAAAGCGTTCTGCGAAGCGTTCGCACAGGCGATGGCCGAACAGGCGCCGGACCGCTACGTGGCGACGATGAGCAAGGCCAAGCGCAGCGGGGTGATCTTCATCGACTGGCTGCGTAATACACGAGGAGCGACCAGCGTGTGCTCGTGGTCGCTGCGTGCGCGGGAGAGCGCGGGAGTCGCGGTGCCGCTGCGCTGGGAAGAACTGGCGCGGGTGAGCGCGGCCGATGCGTTTCCGATGGACAAGGCGTTGGCACGGGCGAAGCGTTTGAAGGCGGATCCGTGGCAGGGCATCGACGCGCTGAAGCAGACGCTGCCGACGCT
>NZ_JBFTNR010000043.1:0-11059 GCF_056665995.1 Stenotrophomonas sp. 05L44_2 | reverse complement strand
CCCAGGAACAGCGTGTCGAAGCTGTAAGAGTTGAGGCTGGCTTCAGCCTGGCTGCCCTGCAGCGACAGCGATTGCTGGCGCAGCAGTCCGCCGGTCAGCAGCACGGTGATGCCGGCGGCGTTGGCCAGTTCCCAGGCGATGTTCAGGCCGTTGGTCATCACCGTCACATCGCGGTGTTCGCGCAGATGGCGGGCCAGGGTCATCGTGGTGGAGCCGGAGTCGATGATGATGTTGTCACCGGCCTGCACCAGGCGCGCGGCCGCCGTGCCGATGGAGTCCTTCAGCGGCAGGTTCAGCGCATCCTTTTCGTGGATGTCCTGTTCCTGCGGCGGTGTACGCACCAGGGTGGCACCGCCGTGGGTACGCGTGGCCAGCCCCTGCGATTCGAAGTGGGTCAGGTCGGCACGGATGGTCACCGCCGACACGCCGAAGCGCTCGACCAGATCGGCCACCTGCACCGAGCCGTGCTCGATCAGCAGCTGCAGGATCTGTTGCCGGCGGGAGCGGGTGTTGCGCATGGCCATTCTCGGTTTCGCAGGGAAAGGTAGAGATTAGCCGTTCGCAAGATCGGCGGCAGCCGGACTTGCGTTGTGCTTGCGGGTTCCAGCCTGGTTGGCGCTGCAGGCGCGGGCGTATTCGCCCAGGCACAGGCCGATGCGATGCTGCACCAGGGCGGTAGGCGTATTGGCCAGGGTGCCCTCGCGCACGGCGCGGTACTGCTCCGGCAGGTACTGGCTGAGCAGCACCAGCGGCGGCGCGTGCTGTTCCAGGTTGGCAAACAGGGTGTGCACGGCCTGCACCAGCGCCGGCTCGCCCCAGTAGTAGCGGCAGCGGTCGCTGAAGGAATAGCTGCGCAGCAGGCGCAGGGTCGCTTCGTCGCCCTGGTAGTACGACTGCCAGGACTTCGGCTGCGCCACCATCACCTCGTCCAGCACCTGCGGCAGGCGCGAGCACTGCGCGGCCGGCAGCAGCTCGGCTTCGATGGCAGAGAGTGCGAACAGCGCTTCGCGATAGGCGAAGGTCGCCGCGGGGCCGACCTTGAGGATGGCGAAATGGTCGCGCACCAGCGCATGCAGGCCGCTTTCGCGCTGGTAGTCGGTCGAATGCGCTTCGAACACAATGCGCGGCTGCTGTTCGAGGAAGTCGGCCAGTTCGCTGGCGGCGGCCGSGTCGTASTMGTGCACGCTGCTGTGGTCGAARTCCACGCCSGGCTGCACCACCATGGCCAGCACACGCTGCCATGCATCGCGCAGCAGCGGGGTATCGAAGGCCTGCCGATGGATGGCCAGGGTCTGCGCAGCGGCGGCCGGGGTGGTCACCTGCAGGCCACCGGCCAGCGAGGCTTCGCCACCGGGAATCGGCACTTCGGTACCGATGACATAGACCGGCGGCGGCAGGCCGTGCTCGGCGGCGGTGCGCTCGGCGATCTCGGCCAGCTCGGCCGAACGTGCAGCAACGATGGCATCGGGCAGCGGCACCGGGTCATCGGCGCAGGACATGCTGCAGTCCAGGTGGATCTTGTGGAAACCCGCGGCGACGTAGGCCTCGATCAGCACGCGCGCATGGGTCATCGCTTCGGCGGCCGGGCGCTTCTGCCAGGCGTTCGGGCCAAGGTGGTCACCGCCGAGGATCAAGCGCTCGCGCGGGAAGCCTTCCTCATCGGCCAGGGTACCGACGTAGTCGCGGTACTGCGGCGGGGTCATGCCGGTGTAGCCGCCGAACTGGTCGACCTGGTTGGAGGTGGCTTCGATCAGCAGCACGGTATCGTGCGCCAACGCCACGTGCATGGCCGCGCGCAGCACCTGTTCGTTGCTGCAGCAGACGCTGTACAGGCCGACGTTGTGGCCGGCGCGGTGGGAGGCAAGCAGGGTCTGCAACGGGGACATGGTCAAGCTCCGGACATCAGGAAAACGAGGGTTGGCAGGCCAGCAGGGCGGCACCGCGTGCACCACCGGCATCGCCGAAGCGCGGCGGCACGATGGGCGGCACCTGCACGCCGTTGAACAGATGCGCGGCGATGGCCGCCGGCAACAGCTGGTACAGCGGTGCGTACTGGGACAGGCCGCCACCGAGCACGATCACGTGCGGGTCCAGCGCCAGCACCAGGGCGGCCAGGCTGTGGCCGAGCAGGTCGCGATGGATGTCCAGCGCCTGCCGTGCACGCGCATCGCCGGCTTCGGCCAGGGTGACCACCACGCTGGCATCGGCAGCGCTGCCACCGAGGTGGCGCTCGATCATCGCCAGGCCACTCCCGGACACGTAGCGCTCCACGCAGCCTTGCAGGCCACAGGCGCAATCAATGAGCGGCAGGCCATGACGCTGCAGCAGGTGACCCGGCACGCTCCAGTGGCCCCATTCGCCGGCCAGGCCGTTGAAGCCGGACAGCAGGCGCCCCTGCAGGCAGAAGCCGCCACCGGCACCGGTGCCGAGGATGGCGCCGAACATGCTGGGGTAGCCATCGGCGGCGCCACCGTGCGCTTCAGAGAGCGCAAAACACTGCAGGTCGTTGCCGAAATGCAGCGGGCGCTGCAGGCGTGCCTGCAGATCAGCCGCCACGCATTGACCGGTCAGCGCAGGCACATTGGCGCTGAGCTGGCGGCCGTTGCGACGATCACGCACGCCGGGCAGGGCGATGCCGATGGCCGCATCGCTGCGACCCAGCGCAGCATCGGCTTCAGCAACCAATGTCACCACCGCCTGCAGGAAGCCGTCGTAGTCGCCCTGCGGGGTAGCCACGCGGCGGCGCCAGGTGACCTGCATCGCCGCATCGCACACCACCAGCTCGATCTTGGTGCCGCCGATGTCGATGCCGTAGCAGGCGTTGGCGATCAGCTCAGCCATGGTGGATGGTGACACCCTTGACCACGCGGTTGACGGTGCCGTCCGGGAACGGATTGTCGGGGGTCAGGCCGAGTGCGGCCGAACGCTGCAGCGCGTACAGCTGCGCAAAGCCCAGCCACACCGGCGCCAGCCACGGGTCATCCAGGGCAGGCACGGTGAGGGTGTAGTCATCGTCGGCGCCGATATCCGAATGCGGGCCGATCGACAGTACCTGGCCAGCCACGCCGTCGCGGCGCAGCTCTTCCAGCAGGTCCTGCTCATAGCGGCGTGCCAGCGGCTGCACGCTGCGCAGCACGACCACCAGGGTGCTGCCGTCCAGCGTGGACTTCGGTCCATGGCGGAAGCCGAGCGGGGTGTTGGCCAGCGCCAGCACGCGGCCGGCGGTGAGCTCCAGCACCTTCAGCGCAGCCTCGCGCGCCAGTGCTTCCAGCGGGCCGCTGCCAAGGTAGATGACCCGGTTGAACGGGCGCTGCGCCAGCGCGGCCACAGCTGCATCCCACTGCGCCTGGCCTTCGCGGGCCAGACCGGCAATCTGCTGCAGGCGCGCGATGCGCGCATCCCACGGCGAACGGTCGAACACGGTCAATGCCGCCAGCAGCATGCAGGTCAGGCTGCTGGTCATGGCGAATGCACGGTCGCAGCTGGCCGACGGCATCAGCAGGGTGCAGGTGTCGGCACGGCCGGCGCCACGGCGGGCCAGTTCGCCCTCGGCATTGCAGGTGATGTCCAGGAAGCGCGCATCGTCCACGTCACTGCGCACGCGGTCGACGGCGGCAACGCTTTCGGGGCTGGAGCCGCTGCGGCCGAACGACACCAGCAGGGTCGGACGATCGCGCTGCAGGTACAGCGCAGGATGGGTGAGCAGGCTGGTGGTATGCACCACGCGCACCTCGGCCGGCCACTGCGCGTTGATGGCATCGGCCACCATTTCAGCGATGAAGCCGGAACTGCCGGCGCCGGTGAACAGCACGCGCTGGTTCGGGTCGTTGAGGCTGTCGCCGAGGAAGGCCTGCAGGCGGTCGCGGGCACGCGACAGATCCTGTGCAAGGGCTTCCCACAGCGCCGGCTGCTGGGCGATTTCGGTAGCGGTATCGGCTCCGCCGCGGCGCTGCCAGGCGGACACATCGGAAAGCAGGGTGACGTCCATTCGGAGGTTCCAGTTGGGCCAGCGCACCATCTGCGTTTTCTTTCGAAATGTCAAATACCGAAAGTAAAAAGAAAGATATCGCGGTGATGACTTTCCTCGCGTGGCATCACTCCGGAAACGAAAGAAACCGCCGGATGCCGTATCGCACAATGCTTAACAGGCGCCTGCAAGCGGTTACACAAAGTATTGCGCCGCAACAACTTTCGTTTCATGTAAATATATCTTCCTTTTTCCTTTCAATTTGTTGACATCTTTCGAATCGCTGCCCTAGAGTCGGCCCAACCGCTTTCGAAACGCCCGGTGAACGGGTTGGGAGTCCGTGTGGAAATCTGCGTTCGTCGTTCGCCACTGCTGCYGGCCCTGTTGCCGGCACTGCTGTCGGCGTCCCTGTCGGCCCAGGCCGCACCGGTCGGCAACCTGCGCTCGGTCAGCGCCAGTGCCAGCACCGACGGTGTAAATGGCTGGGACCTGCAGACCGACAACGGCACGCGCATCCGCATTGAACTGCCGGCCACCGACATCATCCGCGTACAGGCCGGCCGCAACGGCAAGCTGACTGGTGCCGGTGACAAGGCCGCGCCGATCGTGCTGCCGCAGCCCAAGGCCAACGTGCAGGCACAGCTGGAAGAAGATGCGCAGGAGATCCGCGTGCGTACCGCTGCACTCGTGCTGCATGTGCAGCGGCAGCCGTTGCGCCTGCGCCTGGAGCGCCTGGACAACGGCCAGCCCACCGCGCTGTGGCAGGAACTGCAGCCGCTGGACCTGGATGCCGCGCAGAGCGTGCAGGTGCTGTCCTCGCAGGCCGATGAAGGCTATTACGGCGGTGGCCAGCAGAACGGCCGCTACCAGTTCAAGGGCCGCGAACTGGACGTCTCGTACTCCGGCGGCTGGGAAGAGGGGGATCGCCCGAGCCCGGCACCGATGCTGCTGAGCAGCCGTGGCTGGGGCATGCTGCGCAATACGTGGAGCGATGGCAGCTACGACCTGCGGCAGAGCGACCAGGCCACCCTGCTGCATCGTGAAGACCGCTTCGATGCGTACTACTTCGTTGGCGCCGACCTGCCGAAGCTGATCGAGCGCTACACCCAGCTGACCGGCCGCCCGAACATGGTCGCGCGCTGGGCGCTGTCCTACGGCGATGCCGATTGCTACAACGATGGCGACAACGGCAAGAAGCCCGGCACCGTGCCCGAGGGCTGGAGCGACGGCCCGACCGGCACCACRCCGGATGTGATCAACAGCGTGGCCAAGCAGTACCGCGCCAACGACATGCCCGGCGGCTGGATCCTGCCCAACGATGGTTATGGCTGCGGCTACAAGCAGTTGCCGGAGACGGTGAAGGGCCTGGCCGGGTACGGCTTCCGCACCGGCCTGTGGACCGAGAACGGCGTCGACAAGATCGCCTGGGAAGTGGGCAAGGCCGGCAGCCGCGTGCAGAAACTGGACGTGGCCTGGACCGGCAAGGGCTACCAGTTCGCGATGGATGCCAACCGCCAGGCATTCAACGGCATCCTCGACAATTCCGATTCCCGCCCGTTCCTGTGGACGGTAATGGGCTGGGCCGGCATCCAGCGCTATGCCGTGGCCTGGACCGGCGACCAGAGCAGCAGCTGGGACTACATCCGCTGGCATGTGCCGACCCTGGTGGGTTCGGGCCTGTCCGGCATGGCCTACGCCAGCGGCGATGTGGACGCGATCTTCGGCGGCAGCGCCGAGACCTTCACCCGCGACCTGCAGTGGAAGGCGTTCACCCCGGTGCTGATGGGCATGAGCGGCTGGTCGTCGAATGCGCGCAAGCACCCGTGGTGGTACGACGAGCCCTACCGCAGCATCAACCGCGATTACCTGAAGTTGAAGATGCGCCTGACCCCGTACATGTATGGGCTGGTGCATGAGGCTGCGCAGACCGGTGCACCGCCGGTGCGTGGCCTGATGTGGGACAACCCGCGCGATCCGTACGCGCAGGATGAAACCTACAAGTACCAGTTCCTGCTCGGCCGCGACCTGCTGGTTGCACCGGTGTACCGCAGCCAGGCCGCCAGCCGTGGTTGGCGCCGCGACATCCACCTGCCCGCCGGCGGCTGGATCGACTACTGGGATGGCCGCCGCGTGCAGGCCGCCGCCGATGGCCGCCAGCTGGACCGCCAGGTGGACCTGGCCACGCTGCCGGTGTTCGTGCGTGCCGGTGCGATCCTGCCGATGTACCCGTCGATGCTGTTCGACGGCGAGAAACCGCTCGATGAAGTGACCTTCGACCTGTACCCGCAGGGTGATTCGCAGTACACGCTGTACGAAGATGACGGCAACACCCGCCGCTACCAGCAGGGCGAATCGAGCACGCAGCGGATCAGTGTGCAGGCGCCGGCACAGGGCAGCGGCCCGGTACAGGTGCAGATCGATGCGGTACAGGGCCAGTACAACGGCCAGCTGGCACAGCGCCGCTATGGCCTGCGCGTGCTCAGCCGGCAGGCGCCGCGTGCGGTGCAGGCCGCTGGCCGCGCGCTGCCGGCGCTGGCCGACGCGACCGCATTCAACAGCGCCAGCGAGGGTTGGTACTTCGATGCCAAGGAGCGTCGCGGCACCCTGCATGTACGCACCGCGGCGCAGGACATCCGCCAGCCGCTGCAGCTGCAGCTGGACTTCGCCGTCGCCGCAGCGGCCGCCGACGATGCCTATCCGGCTGCACCGGTGCTGGGCCGCGAACTGCCGGCCGACAGCCTGCTGGTGGTCAACCGCCCGGCCGAAGAACCCGGCCATGCGCTGGAAAATGCCTTCGATGATGATCCGGCCACCTGGTTCCGCAGCGTGCGCAACCAGGCCGTGCGCACCGGTGCCCATGAGTGGGTGATCGGTTTCGGCGAACGGAAGATGATTGATGGCATCGACATCGCGCCGCGCAACGACAAGAACTGGAAGCACGGCCAGGTGCGCGACTACGAAGTGTACCTGGGCGACAGCAACGGCGAGTGGGGTGAACCGATTGCCCGCGGCTACCTGCAGCTGAAGGAAGGCACGCAGCGCATCGACTTCCCGGCCCACGCCGGCCGCCTGCTGCGCTTCCGCGTGTTGAGCGTGCAGAACCCCGAAGGTGACGGTGCCTCCAGCGCCGATCCGATGGTGACCGCTGCACAGGGCAGTGCGCGTGCCTTCGACGCGCTGCAACCGCGCGACGTCGGCCCGATTGCGCTGTCCACCTTCCACATCCTCGAACACCAGGAACCGGAGCGACCGGCCCGGCAGCGCTATCTCTCCGAGCTGCCGGTGCCGGCCGCGCTGGCCAGCCAGGTGCACGCCGACAAGGCGTTCACCGGCGACGCCGGCATGCGCATGAACGGCCTGCAGTTCCGCCGCGGCCTGGGCGTGTCCGCCAACAGCCGCATCGACCTGCGCCTGCAGGGGGGATGGCGYCTGCTGCGTGCCGACCTCGGCATTGACGACGCCTGCCGCACGGCCGGTGGCCTGCAGTTCCAGGTCTGGGGCGACAACCGCCTGCTGTATGACAGCGGCCTGGTGAAGGCACCCGGCGTGGTCAAGCCGGAGCTGGACATCCGTGGCCTTTCCACCCTGAGCCTGCGCACGCTGGGTGCGCAGGGCAGCCAACCCGCCCAGGTCTGTGCCAACTGGGCCAACGCCGTGCTGATCGGCCAGGAGGGCGACTCCGCCAGCATCGTCGCCCCATGACCGCCACGTAACACCGCTCCTCCCCGCCCATTCCGACTACGGCTTCACCACGACGGTGGGAGCCGTGGCCCGGGAGCGTTTTGCCCGCCGATCCACCATTCGCGCCGCACCCCTGCCAGGAGAGAACCCCGATGTTGCCCGCCCGCCACCACCGCCCCCCCTGTCGTTCGATCGCACCATTGTCGCTGGCCATCGCCGGCGTGCTGCTGTCGGTCGCCGTTCCTGCCTTCGCCCAGGAGAGCAAGGACAAGGCCACCGACCTGGCCCGCATCGAGGTCACCGGTTCCAACATCCGCCGCACCGACGTTGAAACCGCCTCGCCGGTGCAGGTGATCAGCAAGCAGGACATCCAGAACATGGGTGCGCGCACGCTGCTGCAGGTGCTCGACAACCTGCCTGCTGCCCGGCCAGCGCAGCAGGATTCGCGCTCGCTGTTCACCGGCTCCGACGGCGCTTCGCAGGCCAACCTGCGCGGCCTCGGCGCACAGGGCACGCTGGTGCTGTTGAATGGCCGCCGCCTGTCGTACTACGGCGCGCCGGCGGGCTTCCAGACCCAGTTCGTCAACATCGATGCGATTCCCGCCGCCGCCATCGAACGCATGGAAGTGCTGACCGACGGCGCCTCGGCGGTGTACGGCACCGACGCGGTGGCCGGCGTGATCAACGTGATCACCAAGCGCAACTTCCAGGGCGCGGAGATCAGCTTCACCAACGACACCTCCTCGCGCATCGACTCCTACGGCGAGCGCCAGGCCAGCATCACCGCCGGCTTCGGTGACCTCACCGAGAACCGCTTCAACATCTACGGCGCGGTGAACATGTACCGCCGCGACGCGATTCCGCTGGCCGACTTCTATGACAAGCGCCCGGACCAGTACTACGTCAACAACCCCAACTACCTGAACAACCTGCGCCTGGGCGTGGGCAGCAAGCCGGGTGAGTTCAACCCGGGCAGCTATTTCGCGTTCGATCCGGTGACCGGCCGCCGCGTGCAGGAAGCCGCACCGGGCTGCAAGAACGTGCTGACCAGTGAAGCGGCCGGCCCGCGTTGCGTCTGGGAAACCTGGATGAACAACGAGATCGACGCCGGCGCCAAATCCGAGCGCAACACCGCCTACCTCAACGGCACCTTCCTGGTGGGCGACAGCACCGAGATCTTCGCCGAGGCCACCTATACCGATATCGACCTGCGTGCCAACGGCGGTACCCCGCGCAGCTACGGCACCACCACCGGCAACCCGACCAGCTGGTTCTCGCGCGATACCGGAAACAACGTCAACCAGTTCCTGTATCCGTTCCTGGGCCCGAACAACGAGTACAACCACGCCAGCCCCGAGCTGAAGGCAATGATGGGTGGCGTTGTCGGCCTGCAGTACCTGCTGCAGGATGCCGGCGCCAACTACTTCGGCCAGCGCAACACCGACAAGAGCTACCGCGTGCTGACCGGCGCGCGTGGCAACGTCGGTGACTGGAACTGGGAAACCGCGTTCGCCACCGCCGGCACGCACTCGACCACCTACCAGACGATCAACGTCAACGTGAAGGGCTTCGAGAAGGCCTTCGGTCCTTACAGCATCGACCCGGGCACGGGCCGTGTGATCATCTCCGATCATCCGGCGTACAAGTTCGGTGAGATCAGCGAGGCCAACGCCGCACTGATCCGCGGCGCCTTCCCGACCTTCGACATCCAGTCGTGGACGCGCCTGCATACGCTGGATGGCAAGATCGAAGGCCCGCTGTTCCAGCTGCCGGCCGGTGACATGCGCGCCGCGTTCGGTTTCAACGCCAGCCGCGAAACCTTCTACACCCCCGGCAACGCCGACGCGGCCGCCGGCCTGATCACCCAGCAGGGTGGCTCGTGGTTCGATGGCGCGCGCAACACCTATGCGCTGTTTGCTGAAACGGTGGCGCCGATTACCGAGAAGCTGGAGCTGGACGCGGCCGTGCGCGTGGACAAGTACCCGAACTTCAGCGCCAACGTCGCGCCGAAGATCGGCTTCAAGTACCAGGCGTTCGACCAGCTGATGCTGCGCGGTACCTATTCCACCGGCTTCCGCGCCCCCAGCCTGGCCGAGTCCGGCAACGGCGGCGTGTACGCGCAGCTGGGCGGCTACCGTGATGAACTGCGCTGCGCCGAGACCAACGCCATCGCCAACCTGCTGCTGAAATCGCAGCGCGGCGGTGATGTCGACCTGGGCAAGAGCCTGCTCAACGTGGACTGCAGCCGCACCGTGGCCCGCATGACCCAGCCGAACCAGAACCTGAAGCCGGAGAAGGCGAAGATCGCCACGCTGGGCTTCGTCTACGAGCCGGCCAGCTGGCTGTCGGTGTCGGCCGATTACTGGTTCATCTACCGCGACAACGAAATCGTTGCCCCGGACTACCG
Source organism: Stenotrophomonas sp. 05L44_2 (assembly GCF_056665995.1). Taxonomy (NCBI): domain Bacteria; kingdom Pseudomonadati; phylum Pseudomonadota; class Gammaproteobacteria; order Lysobacterales; family Lysobacteraceae; genus Stenotrophomonas; species Stenotrophomonas sp. 05L44_2. The sequence goes on along the minus strand of NZ_JBFTNR010000043.1, from coordinate 1,004 downwards.
CCGCGCCGAAGACATCATCTCCTCGTCGCGCTCGCCGATCACCGACAGCGACCGCGCCAATCTGGCGCAGCTGGCGGCGATGTGCGCCGACCCGGCAAGCGGTGTGAGCTGCCCGGGAACGCTGCCGGGCTACTCGGCCGGCAACGTGGCCAGCGTGGTGGGCCAGTACAAGAACCGCGGCAAGACCCTGATCGATGGCTTCGACATCGATGCGCGCAGCCGCTTCTCGCTGGGTGAGTGGGGCGGGCTGAACATCGGCCTGGCAGCCACCATCGCCAACCGCAACCGCTTCTACATGGATGAACAGAACGGCTGGTACTACGGCGACGTGGTGGGCTATTACAACAACCCGCGCCTGCGTGCGACGCTCAATGCCGACTGGACCTACAAGCAGGTCACCACCAGCATGTTCGTCAACTACGTGGGCGGCACCAAGTGGGCCACCGACCAGATCGACGAAGAAAGCAACAACAAGGAAACCTGCACCGGCGGTTACCTGGCCCTGGAAAAGAGCAAGTGCGATGGTGCACCGTCGTGGTGGACCGCCAACATGAGCGTCACCTGGCGCCCGGATGACGCGTGGAACCTGAGCTTCACCRTCAAGAACCTGTTCRACCGCCTGCCGTTCTACGATCCCAACAGCTTCCTGGGTGACTCCAGTGACTACGCCACCATCTTCGGTCGTGGTTACAGTGTGACCATCGGCTACCGGTTCAAGTAATTCCGTTTGCGTGACCAGGCGCGCCGGCCCAGGCTGGCGCGCCTTCAAGAGGAGAGTGTTTGCCATGAAGCGTAGGGAATTCATCGCGGCCAGCGCCGCTGTCGCCGCCAGCAGCCTGCTGCCGCAGACCCCGGCATGGGCACGTGGCCGCAAGGTACGCCTGGCCGTGATCGGTACCGGCATGCGTGGCCTGGTGCTGCTGAAGGAACTGGTGCGCCGAGACGACGTGGAGGTCGTTGCCCTGTGCGATATCGAGCCGATCATGCTCGGCCGCGCCGTGGAC
>NZ_JBFTNR010000042.1:0-12698 GCF_056665995.1 Stenotrophomonas sp. 05L44_2 | reverse complement strand
CTGCAGCGAATTGACCGCACCGAAGAACGCCAGCTGCAGCAGGCGCACGGCAAGGTGCTGGCCCGGTGTCATCAGGATGAAGCTGGCCATCGCCAGGCCGACCAGCACGGTGTTGGTCATCAGCACGCGGCGATAGCCGTAGCGTTCAACCAGTTTCACCGCCAGCTTCTTCGACACCATGCCTGCGGCGGCCACCGGCACCATCATCAGGCCGGCGTTCATCGGCCCGAGGCCAAGGCCGACCTGCAGCAGCAGCGGAATCAGCATCGGCATGGCACTGCTGCCGATGCGCGAGAACAGGTTGCCGAGAATGCCGATGCGGTAGCTGGGCACGCGGAACAGTGCAAGTGAGAACAGCGGTGCCGTTGAATTTGCCGCGTGCAGCCAGTAACCGACCAGCGCGGCCAGGCCGGCCACGGTCATCAGCATCACCAGCGCGTGAGGTGTACCGAGCCCGGAAATCCCATCCAGTGCCAGCGACAGCACCACCATCGCAAAGGCCAGCATGGCGTAGCCGCGAAGGTCGAACCGGGTGCGGTGGCTGGCGTAGTGGTCGGGCATGATCTTCATCGCCGCGATGAAGCCGATGACGCCGATCGGCAGGTTGATCAGGAACACCCAGTGCCACGAGGCGATCTCGACCAGCCAACCACCCAGCGTGGGGCCGATCAGCGGACCCACCAGTGCGGGAATGGCGATGAAGCTCATCGCACGCAGGAAGTCCTCGCGTGGCACCGAGCGCATCACCGCCAGGCGCCCGACCGGCAGCAGCATCGCGCCGCCGATGCCCTGCAGTACGCGCGCGGCCACCAGCTGGTGCAGCTGCTGCGCCATCGCGCAGGCCAGCGAGCCTAGGGTGAACAGGATGATCGCCACCAGGAAGGTGCGTCGGGTTCCGTAGCGGTCGGCGATCCAGCCGGAGGCGGGAATGAAGGTGGCCACTGCCAGCGCGTAGCTGAAGACCACCGACTGCATCTGCAGGGGGCTTTCGCCAAGGCTGGCCGCCATCGCCGGCAAGGCGGTGTTGACGATGGTCGAGTCCAGCATCTGCATGAAGATCGCCAGCGAAACCAGCCACAGCAGGGGACGCTGGCGGGTGTAGGTCGATGGCGCTGTGGACATGGGGCGTGGCCGGTGCAACGTGGGGGCGCCATGATCGCGCACTGCGGGTCACGGCGCGATCAACATCGCGCCGTGATTGCCTGCGCGATGCTCAGCGTTGGCTGTGTGCGTGCACTGCGTCGACCAGCACCTGTACATGGGCCGGGTCCATGTCCGGCGACATGCCGTGGCCGAGGTTGAACACATGGCCCTCGCGTGAACCACCGTTGCCGGCGGCATAGGTATCGAGCACGCGTGCGGCCGCCGCGGCGATCGCATCAGGCGAGGCATACAACGTGGTCGGATCCAGGTTGCCCTGCAGCGCTACGCGGCCACCGGTGCGGCGCAGCGCTTCGTCCAGGTCCAGCGTCCAGTCCAGGCCGAGCGCATCGGCGCCGGTCTGCGACAGCGCTTCCAGGTGCAGGCCGGTGCCCTTGCCGAACAGGATCAGYGGCGTGCGCTCGCTGCCTTCGCCGCGCTCCAGGCCTTCGGCGAGCCGCCGCCTTCGACCATGTAGCAGGCCAACGTCCACGGGCTGCCCGAGAAACCGATCAGCGGCACCTGGCCATCCAGTTCGCGGCGGATCAGGCGCACCGCGTCCATCACATAGCCCAGATCCTGCTCCATGTCCGGCACCGCCAGCCTGGCGATGGCCGCTTCATCGCGTACCGGGTGGCGGAACTTCGGGCCTTCGCCTTCGACGAAGTACAGCTCCAGGCCCATTGCATCGGGAATGGTGAGGATGTCCGAGAACAGGATGGCCGCGTCCAGCGGGAAGCGACGCAGCGGCTGCAGGGTGACTTCGCAGGCGATCTCCGGGTTCTTGGCCATGGCCAGGAAGCTGCCGGCCTTGGCCCGGGTGGCGCGATATTCCGGCAGGTAGCGGCCGGCCTGGCGCATCAGCCAGACAGGGGTGCAGTCCACCGGTTCGCGGCGCAGGGCGCGCAGCAGGCGATCGTTGCGGAGAGGGCTGGTCACAGTGGGCATTCCTTGGGCGAAAAGAGCAGCGGCGCAGTCAGTCGCCGTGCGAAAGAATCTGGAAGCCCCGATGCAGTTCGGCATCGCGGGCCTTGTCGTAGGCGTGGCGGGCTTCGTCGGCCGTCAGGTACAGCTCGCGCCGCAGCTGCGAGCGGGCGCCGACGCGGCCGGATTCACGCAGCAGTTCCCAGCCGCCGAACAGGTCCGGGACCAGGGTCAGGCGCAGGAAGCGCGGTGCCTGGGCACCGTCGGCGGGTTGTTGCAGGTGGACGTGCATGGCACCGATTGTAGCGGGGGCGAGGTGAGCCCTGCCGCAACGCTGATCCGGTAATGCCGGCCGCTGGCCGGCAACCTCATGAAACCTCCCAGGTAGCGCCGGGGCATGCCCGGCGAACGCGGAAGCGGTCAGCCTGCGCCCAGCACCTTCAGTACCGCCGCTTCATCCACGTCCGGTACGACTTCGGCGCGGCCCATGCCACGCCACAGCACCAGGCGCAGGCGACCGGCCACGTTCTTCTTGTCCAGGCGCATGCGGCCGAGCAGGGCCTGCGGGTCCAGCCCGGCGGGGATTGCCACCGGCAGGCCAAGCTGTTCAAGCAGCGCCTGCAGGCGCACCCGGTCGGCGTCGTCGGTCAGGCCCAGGTGGGTGGAGAGGCGTGCCGCCAGCACCATGCCCACCGCTACGGCCTCACCGTGGTTCAGCGCATCACGCCCCGGTGCCGAGTAGCCCTGTTCGGTTTCGATCGCGTGGCCGAAGGTGTGTCCCAGGTTGAGCAGGGCTCGCTCGCCCTTCTCGAAGGGATCGCGCTCGACGATGGCGGCCTTGTGCCGGCAGCTGCGGGCGATGGCCTCGGCGATGACCGCATCTTCGCCGGCCACCAGTGCGTCGGCATGCTGCTGCAGCCACTCGAAGAACACCGCATCGCCCAGCGCGCCGTACTTGACCACTTCGGCCAGGCCTGCGCGCAGTTCACGCGGCGGCAGGGTGGCCAGCACGCGGGTGTCGGCGATCACCGCACGGGGCGGGTGGAACGCACCGACCAGGTTCTTGCCGGCCGGGATATCCACGGCGGTCTTGCCGCCCACCGAGGAGTCGACCATCGCCAGCAGCGTGGTTGGCAGCTGCACGCAGTCGACGCCGCGCATCCAGCAGGCCGCGGCAAAGCCGGCGAGGTCGCCGACCACACCACCACCTAGGGCGAACACGCAGGCATCGCGGGTCGCGCCGAGTGCGGCCAGCGCCTCGATGACCGAGCCGAACTCGGCCAGGGTCTTGGAGGCTTCGCCGGCGGCCAGCACATGCTCACTCAGGATCAGGTCCGGGCGTGCGGCCAGCAAAGTTTGCTTGACGGCATCCAGATAGCGTGGCGCAACCTCGGTGTCGCTGACCAGCAAGACATGGCGGCCACGCACATGGCTGGCCAATGCGGCGCCATCGGCCTGGGCGCCGGCACCGATGGTGATGGAATAGGGACGGTCGCCGCCAACGGCGACCTGCAGCAGGGCAGGGGAGGTCATGCAGTGGGGTCCTGTCGCTGCCAGTGCGTGGCCAGCTTGACAACAAGCTGGGCAGTGGCATCGGCGGCGGTAAACGGGTCGGTATCAAGAGTGACATCGGCGAGGTCGCGATACAGCGGGTCGCGATGCGCGGCCAGATCATGCAGCACCTGTTCGCGGTCCGGCCGCTGCAGCAGTGGCCGGGCCTTGTCGCGTGACAGACGCTCCAGCTGGGCTGCGACGCTGACCCGCAGGTAGACGACAAAGCCTCGCTTGGCGATCAGGGCGCGATTGTCCGGGTCAAGCACGGCACCGCCGCCGGTGGACACCAGCTGGCCACGGCCGGCCAGCACCTGCGCCAGCGCCTGGCGCTCATGGGCGCGGAAACCGGCTTCGCCGGAATGCTCGAAGATCGTGGGGATGCTGGCCCCGGTCGCATCGACGATGGCCTGGTCGACGTCGACGAAGTCCAGCGTGAAGCGCTCGGCGAGGCGGCGGCCGATGCAGGTTTTACCGGCACCCATCGGGCCGATCAGGATCAGGTTCGGAGCGGGATTCATGCCCTCTGATGCTAACACCTCCGTGCCTTGGCCTTTACGTTCTTCACGTCAGGGTGGGGGTTCCTGCGGGGTATCCCGCGACTGATGGAGTGCCTGCCATGTCGGTTGCCAAGGTCATCGAAATCAATGCGTCCTCGCCCAAGAGCGTGGAGGACGCAGTGCGCAGCGGATTGAAGAAGGTGTCCGGGACGGTCAAGGGCATCCAGGGCGCCTGGATCAACGAGACCAAGGTGGTCACCGACGGCAACGGTGAGATCACCGAATGGCGGGTGAATCTGCGGGTCACCTTCCTGGTGGAGTGAGGCTGCTCAGCGCAGCCCTTGCACCTGGCGCTGGGCATCCAGCGCCACTACCCGGTCGGCAATGGCCGGCAGCGCACGCAACGCCTGCCGGCTTACCCGCTCGTAGTACTGCACGAAGCGCTCCAGCTGGGGTCGGTTCATGCCGTGCCGCCCCGGCTGGGCCGCCTGCAGGTTCTGCTCCTGCTGCCAGCGCCAACGCGGCACCACCGAAAAATCAGGGGGTTGCAGGAACCACAAGCGGTCGCAACGCTGCCACAGCGCCGGATAGTCGCGGGCCAGCGCTTGGTTGCACCAGCGCCGCCAACGCCCATCGGCATCGGCCTCGCGCTCCAGGGCGTTGAGCGGGACATCCAGTTCGGCATCGTCCTGCGCCGGGGTGCCCAGGAACCAGCCCTCGAACACCAGCAGGTCCAGCGGCGTTTGCAGCTGCGGCCACTGTGCTTCGGGCAGGCGCTCGTCGGCCAGCTTGTCGAAGCGGGGCAGGGCCAGAGGCTTTCGTGCGGCCACTGCATCCAGTACCGCATGTGCCAGCGGCAGGTCGTGGGTGCCAGGTGGGCCACGGGTGATCAACAACGGATGCACCTGCCGGGCCAGGCGCTGGCGTTGTGCGCGGGTCAGGTAGACATCGTCGATGGACAGCGTTGCGGCGTTCAGGCCACGCGCCTGGGCACGGGCAACCACCTGCGAGGCCAGCGTCGATTTGCCGCTCCCCTGCAGGCCGCTGATCGCCAATACTGGAACGGCTGTGCTGCTGCCCAGCGCGTCATCCAGCGCCTGCTCGACCATTGTTTCGGGGAATCCTTTCACCTGGGGCATGTACGCAGCGGCGACCATGCCGCCACAATAGCCCAAACCGTGTGAGAAGAATGCTGTCATGAGCGACCTGTACGCCGAAGCCCTGTCGACCTTTGCCGCCCTTTTCGAAGAAGCGAAACAGAGCCGCGAAGTCGAGCCCAATGCGATGACCGTGGCGACCGCCGATGTGCAGGGCCGGCCATCGGCGCGCACCGTGCTGTTGAAGGCGTTCGATGAGCGCGGCTTCGTGTTCTACACCCACCTGGACAGCCACAAGGGTAACGAGCTGCAGGCCAATCCGCAGGCGGCGCTGCTGTTCCTGTGGCGCAGCCTGCGCGAGGCCGGCATCCAGGTGCGCATCGAGGGCCGCGTTGAGCAGGTGGCCGATGCCGAGGCCGATGCCTATTTCGCCAGCCGTCCGCGCATGAGCCAGATCGGCGCGTGGGCGTCGCTGCAGTCGAAGACGTTGAACTCGCGCGACGAGTTCGACGCGCGCGTGGCCGAGGTCGAGGCGCGCTTCGAGGGCAAGGACGTGCCGCGCCCGGACGGTTGGAGTGGTCTGCGGGTGGTGCCTGACCGCATCGAGTTCTGGTACGGCGCGCAGTTCCGCCTGCACGAGCGCTGGTGCTATGAAGCGGGTGTCGAAGGTCGCTGGAGCAAGCGCTTGTTGTACCCGTAAGGCACCGTGATGCAACGCGTGCCGCTGTATCGCGTGGTGGTGTTCGTGCCGGTGCCTGCCCTGGAGGCGGTGAAGCAGGGCATCCTTTCGGTGGATGCACTGGCGGCCGGCGATTACGAGCACGGCCTGTGGTGGTCCGCGCCGGGGTTCGAACAGTTCCGGCCACGCGTGGGTGCGATCCCCACGCAGGGCGAGGCGGGGCAGACCGAGGTGGTCGACAGCGTGCGGCTGGAGTTCTGCCTGCCGCGCGATCCGCAGCGGCTACAGCGCATCCTCGAGCACGGCATCGTGCCGCATCACCCGTGGCAGGTGCCGGTGGTGCARGTGGAAGAGATCGAGCTGCTGCTGGCCRGGTAGATCCACGCCATGCGTGGATGGAAAGGTCGGTACACCTGCATCGTAGGGTCGAGCCTGTACGACTGCCATTGTTCCAACGCGTACCACTGCGAGAGCCTTTTGTCGCGAACGGACCGGCCAGCTTCATGTGCGAGCAGGTCAGCGAACCGCACACTCCGACCGATGCCCTCGAAATCCGGAGTCGCCATGCCCTCCTGGCGTTGCCTGTTTACCGTGCCACCGCCGCGCCAGGGCGTGGAGGCGTTCCTGTTGCTGCTCGCCCGTGTCGTCGCCGGGGTGATGTTCTGCGTATCGGGCTGGAACAAGGTACTCACCGACGCCGGGCGCGAGCGCATGGTGCATACGCTGGTCGATGCAGGTATCCCGTTTCCCGTGTTCAGTGCGCCGGTGCTCGGCGGCATTGAATGGATCGCAGGTGGACTGCTTGTACTGGGCCTGCTCAGTCGTCCATCGGCACTGCTGCTGGCGGGGATCTGCGCGGTGGCGGCGCTGACCGATGGCATCGCGCGTATCCCTGCGGGGCTGAGCGTGCCGGATTGGCTGAGCTGGTTCTTCTACCTGAGCGAAGTGCCACTGGGCGTGCTGCTGCTATGGGTTGTGGCCGTGGGCAGTGGACGGTTCGCCATCGAAGCGCGCGCGGCGCTCCAGTAGATCCACGCCATGCGTGGATGGGGTGCTTGAGAAAATGCGGTGCGCACCAAGGTTTGCACCCACCTGGCATCGGTCTGCCCTCAACAGACATCGGCGGTTCGCCCCCTGCCTTGCATCGGTTCTGCACCACCCAGACGGCAGGACGTTACAGCCCCTCCGCGCGCAGCCATCGCCACAGCGTGGTGCGTGACACACCCAGCGCCTGCGCCATGCCTTCGCGGTCATTGCGGTGTTCCTGCAGCAGCGCTTGCAGCTGCGCACGCGGCGGGCGCTTGCCGTTGTTTTCCACTGGCAGTGTGGCGGCGCCTTCGTTCACCAGCTCCGGCGCCAGCTGCAGCAGGCGCGCTGCATCGATCAGCCCCTCACCCGGCTGCCAGTGGATGCGCAGCCTATCCACCAGATTGCGCAGTTCACGTACGTTGCCTGGCCAGTCGGCAGCGCTGAGCAGGGTCAGCGCTTCTGCATCCAGCGGTGCATCGATGCCGCGCAGTTCGCGGAAGAAGTGCGTGGTCAGCAGCGGGATATCGCCTCGACGTGCACGCAGAGTGGGCAGTGCGATGCGCAGCGCGGCCAGCCGGTAGTACAGGTCGCGACGGAAGCTGCCAGCCGCCGCGCGCTGCTCCAGCGATTGCAGGGTGGCGGCAACCACGCGCAGGTCGACCGGGGTCGGTTCGGTGGCGCCCACGCGCAGCACTTCGCGTTCTTCCAGCACCCGCAGCAGGCGGGTCTGCAGCGGCAGCGGCAGTTCACCGATCTCGTCCAGGAACAACGTGCCGCCATCGGCTGCCTCGACCAGGCCGACGCGCCCCCCGCGACGCGCACCGGTGAAGGCGCCGTCGCTGTAGCCGAACAGCTCCGCTTCCAGCAGTGATTCGCTGATCGCACCGCAGTTCAGCGCAACGAAGCGACCGCGACGACCGCTGGCGGCGTGCAGCTGGCGTGCAACCAGTTCCTTGCCGGTGCCGGTCTCGCCGGTAACCAGTACGGTGCTGTCGTGCGGGGCGTACAGCGCGATCTGTGCGCGCACGTCGGCCATCGCATTGCTGTCGCCGAGCAGGGCATGCGCATCGTTGCGTGCGGCGGTGCGGCGGCGCGGAGCAGGCCGGCTGCCGCCGGAGCGAGCCATGGCCTGGGTCAGCTCCAGCGCATGCTCGAACGCCTGCCGCACCGAATCAGCCGAGTACAGCAGCACGCCGGGCAGTCCGGCCTGTTCAGCATGGTCGATGGCCATGCCGGTGCCGACGATCACTTCGATACCGTTGGCGCGCAGGTCGGCGATGCAGTCGCGGGCATCTTCGCGGGTGACGAAGCGGCGGTGCTCGATGTCCAGGCCGAAGCTCTGCTGGAAGCTGCTGAACACCGGCACGTCGCTGGCATGGGTGACCAGGCCGATGCGTGGGGCGATGCGGCGGGCGCGCGCCAGCGCTTCCATCAKGTCGAAGCCATTGGCATGGATCGGTACCAGCGGCAGGTCCAGGCGACCGCGCAACCAGGCTGCATTGGAGCCGCCGGCAATCACCACGTCGCAGTGCTCGCGGCGCAGGCGCTGGCCGATCACTTCCACGGCCTCCTCGAAGCCCAGGTTGATCTGCTCGATGCGCGCGCGGCGGTCGAATTCGGGAATGACATCGCCCAGCAGGCCAGTCAGGCGCGAAACGCTGACCGTCCAGATCACCGGGCGGCCGGGGTCGGCATCGGCGTGGCGCAGTGGCGAGCGGGGCAGGTACATGCATGGATACCGGGAGGCGATGTTTCATGATACATCTGTTTCAATGTTTCATATGTTTCAGCGTTGCGGGCCCGTCATCCCCGTGAAATCAACCGCTTGCAGGTTGGCATGGTGTTTGCGCTTACCCCTGTGTCCTTCAACCTGGATCGCCGCATGACCGTTTCGACCCTCTCTTCCGCCGGTGCCCGCTTCCGTGAGGCGCTGGCTGCCGAATCGCCGCTGCAGGTGATCGGCGCGATCAACGCCAACCATGCGCTGCTGGCCAAGCGCGCGGGTTTCCGTGCCATCTACCTGTCCGGCGGTGGCGTAGCCGCCGGCTCGCTGGGCCTGCCGGACCTCGGCATCAACACGCTGGAAGACGTGCTGGTGGACGTGCGCCGCATCACTGACGTCTGCGACCTGCCGCTGATGGTCGACATCGACACCGGCTTTGGCCCGAGCGCGTTCAACATCGCGCGCACGGTGAAGTCGCTGATCAAGGCTGGCGCGGCCGCCTGCCATATCGAAGACCAGGTCGGCGCCAAGCGCTGCGGTCATCGCCCGGGCAAGGAGATCGTCTCGCAGGGCGAAATGGTCGACCGCGTGAAGGCCGCTGCCGATGCCAAGACCGATCCGGACTTCTTCCTGATCGCGCGCACCGACGCCATCCAGGTGGACGGCGTGGACAAGGCCATCGAGCGTGCCATCGCCTGCGTCGAAGCCGGTGCCGACGGCATCTTCGCCGAGGCCGCCTATGACCTGGATACCTACCGTCGCTTCGTTGATGCGGTGAAGGTGCCGGTGCTGGCCAACATCACTGAATTCGGCGCGACCCCGCTGTTCAGCCGCGACGAGCTGGCCTCGGCCGGCGTSGCCATCCAGCTGTTCCCGCTGTCYGCKTTCCGCGCCGCCAACAAGGCCGCCGAGAACGTCTACCAGACGATCCGCCGCGAAGGTCACCAGCGCGACCTGATCGACAGCATGCAGACCCGCGAGGAGCTGTATGACCGTATCGGCTACCACGCCTTCGAGCAGCAGCTCGAYGCSCTGTTCGCCGCCAAGAAATAAGCAGTACCCTGCACCATCAAGTTTCGGAGGGAAACATGAACGATACGACCGCAACCCCGACCTTCAAGCCGAAGAAGTCCGTCGCCCTGTCCGGCACCGCTGCCGGCAACACCGCGCTGTGCAGCGTCGGCCGCAGTGGCAACGACCTGCACTACCGTGGCTACGACATCCTGGACCTGGCCAACACCAGCGAGTTCGAGGAAATCGCCTACCTGCTGGTGCATGGCAAGCTGCCGACCCGCGCCGAGCTGGTCTCCTACAAGGCCAAGCTGAAGTCGCTGCGTGGCATTCCGGCCGCGGTGAAGGCCGCGCTGGAAGAACTGCCGCCGTCGGCGCACCCGATGGATGTGATGCGCACCGGCGTGTCCGTGCTCGGCTGCGTGGCGCCGGAGAAGGATGACCACAACCATCCGGGCGCGCGCGACATCGCCGACAAGCTGATGGCCTGCCTCGGTTCGATGCTGCTGTACTGGTACCACTGGAGCCACAACGGCCGCGCGATCGACGTGGAAACCGATGATGACTCCATCGGTGGCCACTTCCTGCACCTGCTGCACGGCGAGAAGCCGCAGGATTCGTGGGTGAAGGCGATGCACACCTCGCTGATCCTGTACGCCGAGCACGAGTTCAACGCTTCGACCTTCGCCTGCCGTGTCATCGCCGGCACCGGCAGCGACATGTACAGCGCGATCTGCGGTGGCATCGGCGCGCTGCGYGGCCCCAAGCACGGCGGCGCCAACGAAGTGGCGTTYGAWGTRCARAAGCGCTATGACAATCCGGACGAAGCCGAGGAAGACATCAAGGCCCGCGTGGAGCGCAAGGAAGTGGTGATCGGTTTCGGCCACCCGGTCTACACCGTGTCCGATCCGCGCAACAAGGTGATCAAGGACGTCGCCCGCGAACTGTCCGAAGAGCAGTCGAGCATGAAGATGTACGACATCGCCGAGCGCCTGGAAACGGTGATGTGGGACATCAAGAAGATGTTCCCGAACCTSGACTGGTTCAGCGCCGTSAGCTACCACATGATGGGCGTGCCGACSGCGATGTTCACSCCSCTGTTCGTSATCGCCCGCACCKCSGGCTGGRSCGCGCACATCGTCGAACAGCGTATCGACGGCAAGATCATCCGCCCGAGCGCCAACTACATCGGCCCGGAAGATCGCGACTTCGTGGCCATCGACAAGCGTTCCTGATCATCGCCACTGTTCCATCGCTGCATGCATCCGGCCGGCCCCGCGCCGGCCGGATGCCGTCACCGCCGTATTGCCGGCACCCGGCCCGCCACGAGCATTCCGCCAGCCCATGAATACCGATTACCGCAAGACCCTCCCCGGCGCCTCGCTGGACTATTTCGATGCGCGCGCCGCCGTCGACGCGATCCAGCCCGGTGCCTACGCCACGCTGCCGTACACCTCGCGCGTGCTGGCYGAAAACCTGGTGCGYCGCTGCGAYCCGGCCAYGCTGACCGAYKCGYTGAAGCAGCTGATCGARCGCCGYCGCGACCTGGACTTYCCGTGGTTYCCGGCGCGCGTGGTSTGYCATGACATCCTSGGCCAGACCGCGCTGGTCGATCTGGCGGGCCTGCGTGATGCGATCGCCGACAAGGGCGGTGATCCGGCCAAGGTCAATCCGGTGGTGCCGGTGCAGCTGATCGTCGATCACTCGCTGGCAGTGGAGTGCGGTGGTTTCGATCCGCAGGCGTTCGAGAAGAACCGCGCCATCGAGGACCGCCGCAACGAGGACCGCTTCCACTTCATCGACTGGACCAAGCTGGCCTTCGAGAACGTGGACGTGATTCCGCCGGGCAACGGCATCATGCATCAGATCAATCTGGAGAAGATGTCGCCGGTGATCTACGTGCAGGATGGCGTCGCTTTCCCCGATACCTGCGTGGGCACCGACAGCCACACCCCGCAYGTGGAYGCGCTGGGCGTSATCGCCATCGGCGTGGGYGGCCTGGAAGCAGARAACGTGATGCTGGGCCGYGCGTCGTGGATGCGCCTGCCGGACATCATCGGTGTCGAGCTGACCGGTCGGCCGCAGCCGGATATCACCGCCACCGACGTGGTGCTGGCCCTGACCGAATTCCTGCGCAAGGAGCGCGTGGTCGGCGCCTGGCTTGAATTCTTCGGCGAAGGTGCCGCTGCACTCACCATCGGTGATCGCGCCACCATCTCCAACATGTGCCCCGAATACGGCGCAACCGCCGCGATGTTCTACATCGACGGCCAGACCATCGACTACCTGCGCCTGACTGGTCGCGAGGAAAAGCAGGTCGCACTGGTTGAAAGCTACGCGCGCAGCACCGGCCTGTGGGCCGATGACCTGGCCACTGCGGAATACGAGCGCGTGCTGCACTTCGATCTGTCGACGGTGGTGCGCAACATGGCCGGCCCGAGCAATCCGCATCGCCGCCTGCCGGTATCGGAACTGGTCGAGCGCGGCATCGCCGATGCCGCCAAGCTGGAAGCCGGCAAGGCCGAGCAGGCACAGGGCCTGATGCCCGATGGCGCGGTGATCATCGCTGCCATCACCAGCTGCACCAATACCTCCAACCCGCGCAACGTGATCGCCGCCGGCCTGCTGGCACGCAAGGCCAACGAGCGCGGCCTGCTGCGCAAGCCTTGGGTGAAGTCGTCGCTGGCACCCGGTTCCAAGGCAGTGCAGCTGTACCTGGAGGAAGCGGGCCTGCTGCCGGACCTGGAGAAGCTGGGCTTCGGCATCGTTGCCTTCGCCTGCACCACCTGCAATGGCATGAGCGGCGCGCTGGATCCGAAGATCCAGCAGGAAATCATCGACCGTGACCTTTACGCCACGGCGGTACTGTCGGGCAACCGCAACTTCGACGGCCGCATCCATCCATATGCGAAGCAGGCGTTCCTGGCCTCGCCGCCACTGGTGATCGCCTACGCCATCGCCGGCACCATCCGCTTTGACATCGAGAAGGATGTGCTGGGCGTGGACACCGACGGCAACGAGGTGCGCCTGAAGGACATCTGGCC
>NZ_JBFTNR010000041.1:0-11118 GCF_056665995.1 Stenotrophomonas sp. 05L44_2 | reverse complement strand
GATCACTTCCGCAGGAAGGGCTCTGACCCCATCAATCACCCTGGAGTCTTCCGCATGAAGCGCACGCTCGTCCTCGCCGCCGCTCTGGCCGCTGCCCTTCCCTTCTCTGCCCTGGCCCACAAGGCCTGGCTGCTGCCCTCGCAGACCGTGATCGCCGGCAACGCGCCGTGGATCACCGTCGACGGTGCGGTCTCCAACGACCTGTTCTACTTCAATCACGTGCCGCTGCGCCTCGAATCGGTGGTCATCACCGCCCCGGACGGCAGCACCGTGCAGGCGCAGAACGCGGCCACCGGCAAGTACCGCAGCGTGTTCGACGTCGAGCTGAAGCAGCAGGGCACCTACCGCATCGCCTCGGTCAACGACGGCCTGTCGGCCACCTATGAGCTGAACGGCGAGCGCAAGCGCTGGCGCGGTACCGCCGCTACCTTCGGCGAACTGCCCAAGGATGCGAAGAAGCTGGAAGTGAGCCAGTCGGTCGGCCGCGTGGAGACCTTCGTCACCAACGGGGCGCCGAACGACACCGCGCTGAAGCCGACCAACCGCGGCATCGAACTGGTGGCCGTCGGTCACCCGAACGACCTGTTCGCCGGCGAGGAAGCCACCTTCCGCGTACTGGTCGACGGCAAGCCGACCGCAGGCCTGGAGTTCGAGATCGTGCGCGGCGGCACCCGCTACCGCAACGCGCAGGACGAGCAGAAGCTGACCAGCGACGCCAAGGGCGAGATCAAGGTGACCTGGCCGGAAGCCGGCATGTACTGGCTGGAAACCGGCACCGAGGACAAGAAGACCTCGGTCAAGCAGGCCGCCAAGCGCCGCCTCAGCTACGTCGCCACGCTGGAAGTGCTGCCGCAGTAAAGACAGCGCTGCGATACCCGGCACGCCCTGGTATCGCAGCCTGCCACGCATGCCCATGACCTCTACCGCACTCGACATCGCCCGGCTGGGCGGCACCACCATGGGCACCACCTGGAGCGTGTCGCTGGTCGTACCGCGCCAGCGCGACCTGCATCCACTGCATGCTGGCATCCAGGCACGTCTGGATGAAGTGGTCGCGCAGATGAGCACCTGGGAAGCGGGTTCCGACCTGAGCCGCTACAACCGTGCCGACGCAGGTCAGTACCTCGTGCTTCCCATCGAAACACGCCATGTGTTGGCCTGCGCGCAGGCCATCGCTGCAGCCAGCGGCGGTGCGTTCGACCCCACCGTCGGCCCGCTGGTGGCGCTGTGGGGCTTCGGCGCCCATGCCGGCGCACGGCGCGCACCCGATGCCGCCACGTTGCAGGCAACCCGTGCACGCTGCGGCTGGCAGCGCCTGCACTGGCAGGACGATGCGCTGCTGCAGCCCGGTGGCCTGGAGCTGGATCTTTCGGCGATCGCCAAGGGCTTCGGCGTCGACCACGTCGCCGCCTGGCTGCGCGGCCAGGGTATCGATGCCGCACTGATTGAAGTCGGTGGGGAACTGGCCGGTTACGGCCGCAAGCCGGACGGCCAGCCGTGGCGCGTGCTGGTGGAGTCGGCGCCGGAAGAAGATGCCCACACCGATACGCCACCGCGTGTCCTGGCGCTGGACGGAAAGGCGGTGGCCACCTCCGGCGATCGCTGGCACCACTATCACGACGATGACGTGGCCTACAGCCACAGCCTTGACCCGCGCAGCGGCACGCCGGTACGGCAGGTCGCAGCCGCCGTCACCGTGGTCGCCAGCGACGCGATGCACGCTGACGCCTGGGCCACCGCGCTGACCGTACTCGGCCGCGATGCAGGCATCGCGCTGGCAGAGCGCGAGGGGTTGGCCGCGCGCTATCTGGAACGCACCACCACCGGCCCACGCGAAACCCTCAGCAGCGCCTTCCAGCAGCTGCTGGATGAGCAGGCTGGATGAGCATGCGTTTCCCGCGCGCGACCGTTGGCAACGTCATGGTGCTGGCCCTGCTGGCCGTGATCGGCGGGGCACTGCTGCGTCTGCACCTGGGCGAAGCGTGGTGGCAGGGTGCACCGCCGGCTCGGCAATGGGGCATCGCGCTGGCCGCCACTGCGCTGTATCTGCTGGCGTGTGGCGTGCTGTGGTGGCGCAGCCGTCCGCGCGACGACACGCCCGAAGGCGGCAACCCACCGATGCTGCTGGTCTGGTCCAGCCAGACCGGCTTCGCCCGCGAACTGGCCGAGCGCAGTGCGCAGGCTCTGCGCTCGGCCGGCATGCCGGTGCGCCTGCGCGGTCTGCATGAGGTCGATGCCACCCTGCTGGCGGGCAGCGCGCGTGTACTGTTCATCGTCAGCACCACCGGCGAAGGCGATGCACCCGACCACGCCCTGCCCTTCCTGCGCAAGGTAATGAGCACGCAGCCGCCGCTGCAGCACGTGCAGTACGGGGTGCTCGCACTGGGCGATCGCAGCTACGGGCATTTCTGCGCGTTCGGCCACCAGCTGCATGACTGGCTGCGCCAGCACGGAGCACATCCGCTGTTCGATGCCATTGAAGTCGACAACGCCGATCCAGCTGCCCTGCGCCACTGGCAGCAACTGCTTGGCCAGCTCGGCGGCGGCGCGAGCGAACTTCCCGATTGGACACCGGCCGAGTACCAGCCGTGGACGCTGCTGCAGCGTACCCACCTCAACCCCGGCAGCGCCGGTGGTCCGGTCTATTGGCTGCGCCTGCAGCCCCCGACCGGCAGCGGCGCGCAGTGGCAGGCCGGTGACATCGCCGAGGTCGGTCCGCAGCATGCCGAACAGAGCACGCGCGACTGGCTGCAGACGCAGGGCTTCGACGCGGACACCGTGTTGGACGACGGCACTACGCTGCTCGCCCGCGTTGCGCGCTCGCACCTGCCGTCATTGGTTGCAGCAGGCGATCTGCCTGGGCTGTTGGCGGCCCTGCAGCCCCTGCCACATCGCGAATACTCCATCGCCTCGGTGATGGACGACGGCGCGGTGGAACTGCTGCTGCGCCGACAGCTGCGTGCCGATGGCACGCCGGGCATCGGCAGTGGCTGGCTGTGCGACCACGCCGCCATCGGCGGGCCGGTACAGATGCGCCTGCGCCGCAACGAGAATTTCCATGGCGTCGCCGCTGATGTTCCACTGCTGCTGATCGGCAACGGCACCGGTATCGCCGGCCTGCGCGCGCACCTGCACGAACGCGCACTCATTGGCGGTGCCCGCACCTGGCTGTTGTTCGGCGAACGCTCGGCCGCGCATGATTTCCACTTCGGCGATGAACTGCAGGCGATGCTCGGCAACGACACGCTGACCCGCCTGGATACGGTATTCAGCCGTGATGGCGGCGCACATCGCTACGTGCAGGATCGCCTGCTGGCCGAAGCATCCACGCTGCGGCAGTGGGTCGATGACGGCGCGACGATCCTGGTCTGCGGCAGCCTGCAGGGCATGGCCCCGGCAGTGGATGCGGTGATCGAGCAGGTGCTCGGTGCCGACGGCAAGGAAGCGCTGCTGCTGGCCGGTCGTTACCGGCGCGACGTGTATTGAGCGAACGTTTGGGGCAAACCGCCTCTTGTGGGTGCGAACTGCCTCCTGGTGGGTGCGAACCTTGGTTGGCACCCTGCTGCGATATCGGCTGCTGCATCCACGCATGGCGTGGATCTACTGAACGGCTGGCGGCGATCCCTTGTTCGCACCCTGCTGCGATATCGGCTGCTGCATCCACGCATGGCGTGGATCTACCGAACGGCTGGCGGCGATCCCTTGTTGGCACTCTGCTGCGATATCGGCTGCTGCATCCACGCATGGCGTGGATCTACTGAACGGCTGGCGGCGATCCCTTGTCCGCACCTGCGATATCGGCCGCCGCATCCACGCATGGCGTGGATCTACGCGGATCCAAGGTGACAACCATGCTGCAGTAGATCCACGCCATGCGTGGATGATTGCCTCCGGGCGCCGACGCTGGCTCAGCCGCCCGCCGCGCTCACCCGTATCGCCAACAACTCGCCGCCGCCCTGCAATGCATGCCGCTGACGCTCACCGGCGGCCAACCACGCGGTATCGCCGGCCTGCATCGCAGGCAATCCGCTGTCCGCGCCGAACGTGGCCTGCCCGCCCAACAGGTGTAGGGCCCAGGCCACGCCCGGCTCGCAGAAGAAGAACATCGGCCCGACCAGTGGACGATGCAGCAGCTCGGCCTGCAGCAGTCCGCGCTTCCACATCAGGTTGAAATCGTGGGTGGTGCCGTCCACCAGCTCGCCGTGCAGCGCAGCTTCACCGGCAAAACGCACGCGCCCATGCGGTGGCAGCACCTCGGCTACGCGGCCGTCCTCGAAACGCAGGCGCACGCCATTGCCCTGCAGCAGCACCAGTTCGCGCTCGACGCCCGGGAATGCGGAAAACGCGGCGTCCTGCTCGATCTCGGCCACCGACAGGCGCAACGCCCAATCATCGCCCTGCGCTGGCAACCGCAGGATCTCGCGGGTCCAGCCGAGGCCGTTGCGCCAGCGTTCGCGGCGGTAGTCCAGGCTGGAAATCACCTGGCTCGGGGTCTGCAACAGGGAGTCGATGTTCATGCGCGCATTGCATCATGCCGCGCGCCGTAACGCATCAACGCGTTGCAAGACCCGCAGCCGTACCGCAATCGCCGCCCAGCAGCTGTGAGTGCTTGAGCCAGTCCTTGTCGGGGTAGTACGCAAACACCATCGTGCCGCCTCGCAGCGCGTCGATCAGCGGCTTGGCCACCGACAACCGCACCGCCGGGCAGCCCAGACTGCGCCCCAACCGCCCCTGCAACTGCGCAGTGGACGGATTCACATACGGCGCACCGTGGATGACGATGGCGCGCTCGCGCGCACGATCGTTGAACCCCGGCTCCAATCCTGCCAGGCGCAGCGAATAGCCGTTGCCGCCCATGTAGGTTTCCTGCGCGGTGAACGCACCGATGCTGGACATGAAGCTGCCATCGCGGTTGGAGAAATGTTCGGTGCGGTTCTCGCCGCTGTTGCGGCCGTGCGCCACCCACTCCTCGAACAACAGCCGCTGGCGGGCGAGATCGAAGACCCACATCCGCGGCTCGGTGGACGGCCGCGAGTAATCGATCACGCTCAGGCGTTCACTGCTGACTCCCAGCTCCGGCCGCTGCAGTGCGCAGCGCATGGCGTGGGCAGCCAACTGCAGAACCCGACGGTCCGCCTTGGGCGCGGTGCGTGCCAGCTGCGCGGCGAGGTCGTCGGCGCTGATGGCGGCAATGGGCGTCTGTGCCCCGGCCGGGGCGCTGGCAGTGGTTGCCAGCAGGCCAAGGGCGGCCAGCCGGCACAGGCGGGAAGCAGACATGGGCACGTAGGGAGGTCTCAGGACCCCTTGAGGGTGGACGCTGGCGGCTCTGATTCCAAGACCGGCTGCATTCCCGATTCAGCCGCGCTTGGGCGCACCGCCGGCAGCGACGTCACCAGCAGGGTCGTGCCCGGCACCAGTACCTGGTACAGCTGGCGGGCGAAATCGGCCGGCAGGGCCATCGGCAACGACGGCGTGGCCAGCAGGTCCGGCGTGGCCTGGGCGCGGTCCTGGCCGAGCAGCGGATAGGCCGTCCACTGGTGCAGGCGCTGCTGTGCATCAAGCGGGCTGGGCGTATCGCTGTAGCCCTGGCCCATCACGAACAGGGTGGTGCCCTGGAACGCTGGCAGCGCGTCGGCCTTCAGCGGCGACTCACCGATCATCACGCCATCGCGCAGCACGTACAGGCGCTGGTCGTGCAGGCTGACCAGGATGCCGACCTGGCCACTGGGTGCGGCCGCATCATCCCACCAGGCCTTGTCGGGAGCACCGCCCTCGCCTTCCGGCAGGGCCTGGCCGCGTGCATTCACCGGCGCCAGCACCGCCGGATAGGCCAGCGTCATCGGCGCGCTCTTGGCATCGGCCACGACCACCGTATCGCCGCGCTTGGTTTCGCTGAACAGCTTCTGGGCGAAGGCCTGCGGCAGGCGCACGCAGCCATGCGAGGCCGGATGCCCGGGCAGGCTGCCGCCGTGAAGGGCGATGCCGTCCCAGGTCAGCCGCTGCATGTACGGCATGGGTGCGCTGTTGTAGAGGTTGGAGCGGTGGTCCTTGTCCTTCTGCAGGATGGTGAACACACCGGTCGGCGTCTCATGGCCGGTCTTGCCCGAGCTGATCGTGGTCAGGCCGATGGCAATGCCATTGCGGTACACGTAAGCCCGTTGCTCATCCAGGCTCACCACCAGCACGATCGGACCGGCCGGCGAGACTTCCGGATGCCACAGGTACTCGCCCGGCTTGAGGTCGGTCGGCCCGCGTACTTCGGAGGTCGTGGCCACGACAGGCTTGGAGGGTGCGGCCGCCTGTGCGGCGCACGGCAGTGCCAAGGCCACGGCGAGCATCAAGGTCAAACGGTGCAGGTGCATCCAGCAGGTTCCATTCCATGCGAAGACCCCACCGTACACCATGGGCACGTCGCAGCCGCGCCAAAAGAAATTGCCCGGCGACACAGCCATGTGTCGTACCGGGCAATCGTCACGTCCCTGTCGGCCTGCTGCCACCCCCTCGCATCCTGCGAAGCGGGGGCGGCGTTGCATCCTGCACGCGGCCGCGTCTGTCCTGTTTGTATCTCAGCCCCTTCCACAGGTCTGTGATGCCACCATCCTGGTGATTGGTGCCGCATCCCTGCGACGGTCGGCGGCTGCAGCCATCCTGTCCGCAGCCATTGAACCTGCATCCTGCAGATTCCGACGATTCCTGTTGTCAGCGCCTGGGTACGGTTCGCACCGGTACCGATCCGGGTACCGGATCCGCAGGCAACATCGTGTTGCCAACGGTGATCCGTCGTCGATTCCGTTCGACGATCGATGTCCCTATCCCCTTCACCTGCGTCAGGTCCTCGACGCGGTGAAACGGGCCGTGTCTGCGCCGGTGCTCGACGATCGCCGCAGCCTTGGTGGCCCCGACCATCGTCAATCCCTGCTGCAGCGCCTGGGCATCGGCCCGGTTGATGTCGATCGGCTCGGCAGCTTGCGCTCCCGCGATCCACACTCCCAGCACCAGCGCCCTTAACACGACAAACCAAGGCACGACGTGTATCTCCTTGTGGTTCTGACCGTCCCGACCGGCAATCCCGTCGGTCGAAACAGTGTCCGTCACCACATGCACACAGCGTATAGGGTTCACGGATTTCTAAAAGCCAGCCAAATACCCGACGTGATGTAGGGAAAACCCTACCCTTGGCCGAGGCGTAGAATGGGCGGATCAGCCATGCAACCGGAGTTTCAGATGGACAGCGCCAAGCTCGGCCAATTCGTCAATGACAAGTGGGACAGCGAAATCGTCCCGCAGTTGGTCGACTACATCCGCATTCCCAACAAGTCGCCGATGTTCGACGCCAACTGGGTGCAGAACGGCTACATGGAGCAGGCGGTCACCCTGATGGAAACCTGGGCCAAGGCCCAGGACCTGCCCGGCCTGAAGGTCGAAGTGGTGCGCCTGGAAGGCCGTACCCCGCTGATTCTGCTGGAAATTCCGGCTACCGGCGCCGAAACCGGCGACGACACCATCCTGCTCTACGGGCACCTGGACAAGCAGCCGGAGATGACCGGCTGGGACGACGACCTGGGCCCGTGGACCCCGGTCCTGCGCGGCGACAAGCTGTATGGCCGTGGCGGTGCCGATGACGGCTACGCCATCTTCGGCTCGCTGGCCGCCGTGCTGGCACTGCAGGCCCAGGGCTTGCCGCATGCCCGCTGCGTGGTGCTGATCGAAGCCTGTGAAGAGTCGGGCAGCTACGACCTGCCGGCCTACGTGGACCATCTGGCTGACCGCATCGGCAAGCCGTCGCTGGTGGTCTGCCTGGATTCGGGCTGTGCCAACTACGACCAGCTGTGGTGCACCACCTCGCTGCGCGGCCTGACCGGCGGCAACTTCTCGGTGAAGGTGCTCAACGAAGGCGTGCACTCCGGTGACGCCTCCGGCGTGGTGCCGTCCAGCTTCCGCCTGCTGCGCCAGTTGCTGTCGCGCATCGAGGACCAGGACACCGGCCGCATCCTGATCGACGGCATGAACGTGGAGATCCCGGCCGAGCGCCTGGAACAGGCCAAGCGTGCCGCCGACGTGGTCGACACCGCGATCTTCGAGAAATTCCCGCTGGTCGATGGCCTCAAGCCGATGAACGACGACCTGACCGAGCTGGTGCTCAACCGCACCTGGCGCCCGGCCCTGTCGGTGACCGGCATCGGCGGCATGCCGCCGCTGGAATCGGCCGGCAACGTGCTGCGCCCGCATACCGCAGTGAAGCTGTCGCTGCGCCTGCCGCCCACTGCCGATGGCAAGACCTGCGGCGAGCTGCTGAAGGAAGCGCTGCTGCGCGATCCGCCGAACGGCGCGCAGGTCACCCTGGACCTGGAAAAGGCCTCCACCGGCTGGAACGCGCCGGCGATGGCACCGTGGCTGACCAAGGCCATCGACGATGCCAGCCAGACCTTCTTCGGCAAGCCGGCGATGTACATGGGCGAAGGCGGCTCGATCCCGTTCATGGGCATGCTGGGCGAGAAGTTCCCGGGCGCCCAGTTCATGATCACCGGCGTGCTCGGCCCGCACTCCAATGCCCACGGCCCGAACGAGTTCCTGCACATCCCGATGGGCAAGAAGGTCACCTCGTGCGTGTCCAAGGTGATCAGCGAGCACTACGCGGCCAGCCTGCGTGGCGAGACCAGCGGTTCGCCGGTGGCCGCCGACAGCGGCACCCGCCACGGCGACCACGGCTGCTGCTGATCCAGCACGCAGTGACGGACGCAGCCCGGCCTTGCTAGGCTGCGTCCAACCTTCCAGAGCAGTGATCGCATGAACGGTCTGTTTGGCAGCACCAGCTGGCTCTACATCATCCTGGTCGGCTTCTTCGTCGGCCTGCTGGGACGCTTCTTCATGCCCGGCAACAACCGCATGGGCTGCCTGCTGACCATCGTGCTGGGCATCATCGGCGCGCTGCTGGCCGGCTGGTTCGGCCAGTACATGGGCTGGTACGCGCCCGGTGAACCGGCCGGCTTCCTCGGCGCGGTGCTGGGTGCGGTCGTCGTGCTGGCGATCCTGCGCCTGTTCAGCGGCCGCCGCTGAGCCGCCCTCTCTTTTCCCATTCTGCCCCCGACGTTGGCGCGCCCGGCGCGCCCGGATATGCCTGCATGACCGAACCCGCCTCTGATCCCCAGCGCAGCGCACAGCGCCTGCAATGGGCCCGTACCCAGCTTGACGACGGCAACACCGTGGTCGAACGCGCCTCGGTCGACGCCGGCATGCGCAGCTACTGGCGCACCACCAGCCATCGCGGCAGCCACATCGTGATGGACGCCCCGCCGGGGCTGGAAGACCCCACGCCGTGGCTGCGCATGCGCGGCCTGCTGCACGATCACGGCCTGCGCGTGCCCGCCCTGCTTGCCCAGGACCTCGACGCCGGCTTCCTGCTGCTGGAAGACCTGGGCGGCCCGACGCTGGCGAAGATCCTCGACGAACGCAATGCCGACGAGTGGTTCAGCCGATCCATCGATCAGCTGCTGCGCCTGCAGGCCATTCCGGTGCCGGCCGATTTCGGCCAGTTCGGCGAAGCGCTGCTGCAGCGTGATGCCGGCCTGTTCGACGAGTGGTTCCTGCAACGCCATCTTGGCCTTGAACTGGACTGCGGCGAGATCGAAGGCCTGCAGCTGGTGCACCGTCGGCTGATGGACAACGCGCTGGGCCAGGCCCAGCTGATGACCCACCGCGACTACATGCCGCGCAACCTGATGCCGGTGGATGGCGGCCCGGCGGTGCTGGATTTCCAGGACCTGGTGCGTGGCCCGATCGCGTACGACGCGGTAAGTCTGTTCAAGGATGCCTTCCTGAGCTGGCCGCTGCAGCGCGTGGACGAATGGCTGGCGCAGTATCACCAGCGCGCACGCGATGCCGGCCTGCCGGTACCCGACCGTGCCACTTTCCTGCGCGATGCCGACTGGATGGGCATCCAGCGCCACGTGAAGATCCTCGGCCTGTTCTGCCGCCTGCGCTATCGCGACAACAAGGGCCACTACCTGGACGATGCGCCGCGCTTCATCACCTACCTCGATGAAGTGCTGCCGCGCTATCGCGAACTGGCGCCCCTGCAGCAGTTGCTGGAAACGCGGATCAAACCGGCACTGGCCGAGTTGGCCGCGCCGATGCGCGTGCAGCGCTGAAGGCCGCATCGATGAAGGCACTGATTTTCGCCGCCGGCCTGGGTGAGCGCATGCGCCCCCTCACCCTGCACACGCCCAAGCCACTGCTGGCGGTGGCCGGCAAACCCCTGATCGCGTGGCATCTGGAGCGGTTGGCTGCGCTCGGCATCCACGACGTGGTGATCAACACCGCGTGGCTCGCCGAGCAGTTCCCGGCCGCATTGGGCGATGGCAGCCAATGGGGCCTGCGCCTGCATTTCATGCACGAAGGCGATACCCCGCTGGAAACCGGTGGCGGCATCCTCAATGCATTGCCGGCGCTGGGGGACGATCCGTTCCTGGTAGTGAACGGCGATATCTGGACCGATTTCGATTTCGCCACGCTGCCGCGTGAACCGGCCGGCCAAGCGCATCTGGTACTGGTCGACAACCCCGCGCAGCACCCCAATGGCGACTACCGGCTGGACGCGCACGGTGTACTGCACCATGACCGCGAAGGCCCGTGCCTGACCTATGCGGGCATCGGCGTCTATCGTCCGTCGATCGTGGCCGATTGGCGTGCGGTGATCGGTGAGGCACCGGGCAGCGAGTGTGTGCCACCGAAGTTTTCGGTGGTGCCGTTGCAGAAGCATTTCATGGCACAGGGGCTGATGACGGGGCAGCACCATCGCGGGCGCTGGACCGATGTCGGGACCGTTGATCGCCTGCATGCGCTGGATGCGGAGTTGACCGCGAACGGCTGAGCCCGTCGTGGTTGGTCGCTTGAATCAAAAGCCGTGCTTGGCCGGGCGGGTGGGCCATGCAGGGGACGCTGCAAGTACGTCCATGTAAGCTCGATGGCGCCATCCATGGCGCCAACGCCCCTGCATGGCCCACCCGCCCGACCTCTGACAGTCTGCGTGTGCGTCCAGCCACGGAAAAGAAGGAAAAGCAGAAGCGGGTCGCTTCGCTCTGGTGACGACCAACGGTCGTCACCCACCACAAGCAGAGA
>NZ_JBFTNR010000040.1:0-11149 GCF_056665995.1 Stenotrophomonas sp. 05L44_2 | reverse complement strand
GTGCCAAGGCAATGACCTGCCAGGACTACGCCGACACGGCCGAACGCAATTTCGACGCGCAGTTGAAGAAGCAACGCGAAAAGCAGCGTTGACCAGGCGCGGCGGCGATCCGCCGCCGCGCCCGCCACACCTTGTCAGCCACCCTGCCCGTGCTGTGCGAAGGGCTGGGTGCTGCCATCGGCCAGCACCAGCTCCACGGTATACGGCTGCACATGGCCATCAGGCATTTCCATGCCCGGAGATCCCGCCGGCATCCCCGGCAGCACCAGGCCACGTGCCGTCGGCCTTTCCTTCAGCAGGCGCTTGATGTCGCTGGCCGGAATATGGCCTTCCACCACGTAGCCACCGATCTCGGCGGTATGGCAGGACGCCTTGCCGGCCGGTACGCCGAGCCGTTGCTTGACCGGATGCATGTCATCGGTATCGCGTATCTCAACCGCGAAGCCGGCAGCCTTCAGGTGGTCGGCCCACACGCCACAGCAACCGCAACTGGCCGTCTTGTGCACGATGGCCAACGGAAGCTCCCGGTCGATCTTCGCTCCGGCCGTCGCCTCGACCGCCGAGGCGGTTGCGGTTGCGGTTGCGGGCGAGGACACGGCCTCTTCGGAGGCACGCACGCAGGCGGTGGCCAGCAGAACGGGGGTGAGTAACAGGCTCRGGGAAAGAATGCGGTTCATGGATCAGGTTTTCCTTTGCAATCGCAGGCGCGAGCGCCTGCCATCCACGCGACGGATGCGCGTGGGTCAAGTAGATGAGGGGTACTGCAGGACGGCAGGTACGCAACCTGCGCGCGATCAGGCGATCGGCGGGCGAATCAGGTGAGGTAGCGCAGGCGCGGGATGAGCCGGCGGCAGCGCGTCACCGGGCACTGCACGCAGCGGCCATGCAGCAAGGCTTGCCGCCGACGGCAGCATGGCCACACTCGCCGGCACGCACTCGCAATCCTCGCTGCTGCACGCGGCTGCGTTCCGTTCATCGCAGCAGGCGGGCGTGACAGAGATCGCAGCGTCGGCGATCTCGTGGGGGCCATCGCAATGACCGCCGCCGGACTGACCGTTGATGCCGCCCGAGGCAAGCGCCAGCGCCGGTGCATTCAGCACCAGGGTCAGGAGCAGCATCAGTCGCAGCAGCAGGCCGGATATATCCACGGGCTGATGATAGCCGACGCACGATGCGCCCGTCGCCGCTGCCTGCTGTCATCATGCATGACGTTCATTGGAGCCTTTCCATGCCTGCCCGCTTCCCCTCTGCTGCCCTCCTGCTGTCCGCGTTGCTGAGCCTTCCGGTCATGGCAGGCGAACGCCAATGGACCGTGCTGTCCAGCGGCGATGGTGACCACACCCATGAGCGCTGGCAGGTAAGCGGGACGCGGTTGCGAACGCTTCCCGCGTTCGACCCGGCACGCGCCGAGCCGCCGCTGTCGGTGCATCAAGCTGCGGCGGCAGCACTGGCCCACGCGCGCCTGCGTTATCCCGGCGATGACTTCGTGGTCTCCGAGGTAAGCCTGCAGCGGTTCACCGCCGGCGCTGCGCCGCAGAGCGAGGACGCAGCGCGCGGCTGGGTGTACCTGGTCAGCCTCGACTACAACGCCAAGGGCTGGACCCAGATGGTGCCGGTGCTGCTGGATGGCAGCATCGTGCTGAGCGACAACGAGCAATTGTAGGATCGGCGCCTACGCGGGCACGTCGACCTGCGCGCGCATCCGTACCGGAATGGATTTCGCCGCTGGCGTACCGCTGATCCGATCGTAGTAGTCCAGCGGCAGCAGGGGGTTGAGCTCCGGGTAGTAGCCCGCCAGCGCCCCGCGCGGCATCGGGTAGTCAAGCACGGTCAGGCCTTCGATTCGCCGCGTCACGCCGTCGTCGCTGATCGTTTCCAGGCTCACCAGGGCTTCCTTGTCGAGCCCGCGCGCCAGACGGTCCTCGATGTTCATGAACACCACCATGCGGTCGTTGTACACGCCCCGGTAGCGGTCGTTGTAGCTGTAGATGGTGGTGTTGTACTGGTCGTGCGAGCGCACCGTGGCCAGCCGCAGCATCTCCGGGTCATCGACTACCGTGTTCACTTCCAGGCCCGGCATGACGAGGATGTTGGCCTTGCCGTTCGGGGTCGGCCACACGCGCCTGCGCGGCGGAATATCCAGATGGAAGCCGTGCAGTGCCTGGATGCGCTCGTTGAAGCCGGCATAGATGGCCGGGTAGACGGCGGCGATCAAGTCGCGGATCGGGCCGTAATCGTGCATGTACGCGGCCCAGTCCACCTTGCTGCCCGGCAACGTTGCCATCGCCATCCGGCAGACGATCTCCACCTCCGGCAGCACCTGGTCGCTGGCCGGCTCCAGCACGCCGCGCGACGCCGTCACGTTGGACATCGCATCTTCGATGGTGACGAACTGCTCGCCCTTCGGCGTGCGGATCCACTCCGAGCGCGCCACCACCGGCAGGATCAGCGCGTCGCGACCGTGCACAAGATGCCCCCGGTTGAGCTTGGTGGCGATGCCCACGGTCAGTTCCAGTCTGCGCATGGCCTGGTAGGCGCGCTCGGTATCGGGCACGGCATGGATGAAGTTGCCGCCCATGCCGATGAACACCTTGGCACTGCCATCGAGCATCGCCGCGATCGACTCGACCACATGGTGGCCGTGCTCGCGCGGCGGATCGAAACCAAACACCTGCTGCACGCGATCCAGGTAGCGCGCCGTGGGCTTCTCGTCGATGCCGACGGTGCGGTCGCCCTGCACGTTGGAATGGCCACGGATCGGACCGATACCCGCGCCCGGCTTGCCGAAATTACCGCGCAGCAACAACAGGTTGGCCACCTGCTGCAGCAGCCGCGACCCCTGCTGGTGCTGGGTCAGGCCCATGCCATAGCAGATGACCGTCGCCTGCGAACGGATGTAGATCTCCGCGCAGCGCCGGATCTGTTCCTGTGCGATGCCCGACACCCGCACGATCTCATCCCAGTCCTGCGCCAGCACGTCCTCGCGCAGCGCCTCCAGGCCAACGGTGTGTTCGGCCAGGAACGCATGATCCAGCACTGACTCACCCTGGGCTTCGCGCTCGAACATCACCTTCATCATGCCCTTGATCAGCGCAAGGTCGCCGCCGATGCGGACGTGCACGAACTCGCTGGTGATCTCGGTGGAACCGAACGTGGCCATCTGCACCACGTCCTGTGGTTCGGTGAAGCGGATCAGGGCACGCTCCGGCATCGGGTTGACCGCCACGATCGGCACACCGCGCTTGCGCGCTTCCACCAGGTTGCTCATCATCCGCGGCGAGTTGGTGCCGGTGTTCTGGCCCATCACGAAGATCGCCTCGGCGTGTTCGAAGTCGTCCAGCACGATGGTGCCCTTGCCCACGCCTATCGCTGGTGGCAGGCCACGGCTGGTCGGCTCGTGGCACATGTTCGAGCAGTCCGGGAAGTTGTTGGTACCGAACTCGCGCACGAAGATCGAATACAGGAACGCCGCCTCGTTGGGCGTGCGGCCGGAGGTGTAGAACTCGGCCTGGTCGGGGTTGTCCAGCGCCTGCAGATGGCGACCGATGAGTGCAAACGCCTCGTCCCATTCGCAGGGCACGTAGTGATCGGTGGCGGCGTCGTAGCGCATCGGCTCGGTCAGCCGGCCCTGCTGCTCCAACCAGTAATCGGTCTGCGCCATCAACTCGGTGACGGTGTGCTGGGCGAACAGTTCACGGGTCACCCGGTGCTGGGTCGCTTCCCAGGCCAGGGCCTTGGCACCGTTCTCGCAGAATTCCAGCTTCTTGCGGTGGTCGGCATCGGGGAAGGCGCAGCTGGGGCATTTGAATCCGCCCGGCTGGTTCATCGCCAGCAGCGCCTTGGATCCTTTGCCGATCACGCTCTGCTGCAGCAGCACCTTGGCGGTCGCACCGGCGGCCCCCCAGCCGCCTGCCGGTTGGTTGTAAGGCTTGTAACGCGGCGGCTTCTGTTCGGACATGGTCGGGAACCTGCGTTGGTGGTGTGCCTGCCAGCAGAGCCGGGCTCGCGCCCGGCTGCCGTGGCCAGTCAAGCACACCGGCAACCCCAGCGCCATGGCCCGGCCCGGGTACAGCAGGCTGCCATGGCAACGGTTACCGCCGCGTCTTCACTGGATGGCTGCGCTATCCTCCGGGCGTAGCCTGCCCTTCTGCTTTACCCAGGATGTGCCGCATGCCCGGATCGACGTTGCCTTCGCCCCCGCCCGCCGGCACGGCCCTGCGCACGCTGCAGCGCTGGCGCAGCACGGGGCAGGAGCAACGGGTCGATACGATCGCCGAAGAAGTACCGGTGGCGATGCGTTATAACGGCGCGGCCTTCGCGGTGATGATGGCCACGCCATGCGACCTGGAGGATTTCGCGCTGGGCTTCTCGCTCAGCGAAGGGTTGATCGAGCGTCCTGACCAGTTGCTGTCCATCCAGGTGCAGCCACAACTGGAGGGCATCGAGCTGAATATGAGCGTGTCCGCCGACGCCCCCGGCGCCGCACTGGATCCTGACAACGGGCGCCTGCTGCCGGGTCGCGGCGGCTGTGGGTTGTGCGGTGCGCGCCAGCTGGAGGACGTGCTGCGTCCGCTGCCTCCGGTAAAGGACCGCCGCACGTATCAGACGGCTGCACTGCAGCGGGCATTGGCTGGGCTGGCCCTACGCCAGCCGATGAATGCTGCCAGTGGTTCGACCCATGCAGCGGCCTKGGCCGATGCCAGTGGCCGCATCGGCTGGGTGCGCGAAGACGTCGGCCGCCACAATGCGCTGGACAARCTGATCGGTGCACTGCACCACAACGAACACAGCATCGATGGCGGCCTGCTGGTGGTATCCAGCCGTGCCAGCTACGAAATGGTCAGCAAGGCCGCGCGCGCCGGTGCCAGCGTACTGGCCGCCGTCTCGGCCCCCACTGCGCTGGCCATCGATCTGGCCCGCAGTGCCGGCCTGTGCCTGGTGGGCTTCGCCCGCGAAGAAGGCTTCAACGTGTATACCCACCCGGAGCGGCTGCAGGGGGATGGCCTGCACGGGCATCCRCCTGCCTGACGGGCGCCCTCAGCGGATGGACTGGCTGCTACGCCTTGCGRGACCGTTCGGGAGAGAGCAGCCCGCCGATCCGTTCGGTCACCTGCGCGCGCACGTTCTCGTCCAGCTGGCCTTCGTACATGGCCTCGTAGATCCACAGGCCATCGGCGGCCAGCCGCGCCACGAAATTATCCAGCGCCGCCGGATCGTCGCTGCCGGCGGCCGGTGGCGAAGGCGCCCAGCGCTGCACCACCGGTGCCCACGGCCGCTCGCTGGGGAATTCGGGGTCCACCGAGTCCAGCATGAACATCAGCTCGGCCCGGGTGGCACTCTGCGCCGACACACGCACGAAGGTCTGGTAGCGCTCCAGCGCAGTGGCCTCGCCGGCCGACTTGCCCAGCAGCGCCTCCATCGATGCTTCCCAGCTCTGCACCAGGTGCTCGTCGATGCCGCGCAGCAACGCTTCGCGCGAAGGAAAGTGGTACAGCAGGCCGCCACGGGTCAACTGCGCCTCGGCCGCCACCGATTCAAAGGTGACCGCACGCACCCCGTCGCGGTTGATCACGCTGACGGCGGCGTCGAGGATGCGCTCGCGCTTGCTGGTTCTCATGCCGTTATTTTACGCGATCGGCGGCGCCGTCGCGGCCACCGGCGCGTCCACGCAGCAGGCGCGCGATGATCACCGCGCCGGCCGCCAGCACCGCACTGATCACCAGCAGCACGATCTGGTAACCGCGATCGTAGGCCGCGGTGGCCAGCGCGAACCACTCGCCCTGCCCCACCTCACGCGCCACGTGCAGCGCCTGGGTGAAGCCCTCGCGCGCGGCGGCGGGAATACCCGCCGACTCCGGCAGGAAAGCGCCGTACATCGCAGCGCTCAGGCTGCCCAGCAGTGCGACGGCCAGCAGACCGCCGAACTCGTAGGACACTTCCTCCACCGACGAGGCCATGCCCGCACGATGCGGCGGCACGTTGTTGAGGATGGCGGTGGACGCCACCGAGATGGCAGCACCCATGCCGAAGCCGGTGATCGCCATGCCGGCCACCACCCAGCCCAGCCCATGCGGGAAGCCCAGCGCCACCACGCCCACACCTACCGCACCGGCCGCAAGACCGCCGCAGATCAGCGGACGCAGGCCGACGCGATGCAGCACGCTGCCGCCCAGCAACGCGCTGGGCAGGCTGCCCAGCGCCGCCACCGATACCAGCAGGCCCGCCTGCAACGGGCTGAGGCCGGCCACCAGCTGGAAACGCTGGGTGGTGAGCAGCTGCAGCCCGGCCATCGCAAACAGGGTGAACACCGCCGACAGGGTGCCGGCAAGGAAGGCCGGATTGCGGAAGATGGCGAAATCCAGCAGCGGATAAGGCAGCTGCTGCTGGCGGCGGCTGAAGGCGATGCCGGAGATGATCGCCAGCAGCAGCGAGACCGCGCCCACGCTGTACGAGGGCGGCGTGGCGATCAGCGACTTGATCGCCAGTACCAGGCCCGACAGCGCGGCCAATGCCAGCAGCGAGGACAGCAGGTCCCATGGGCGGGTGCTGTCGCGCTGCCCTTCCGGCGCCAGCAGCAGGGTCGCGATGAAAGCGACCACTACCACCGGCACATTGATGAGGAACACCGAGCCCCACCAGAAGTGCTGCAGCAGCAAGCCACCGATGATCGGCCCCAGCGCCGCACCGACGATGGCCACCGAACCCCAGATCGCGATGGCGATGTTGCGCTCGCGTTCTTCATGGAAGCTGAGCCCGATCAAGGCCAGCGTGGCCGGCATCATCGCCGCCGCACCCACGGCGAGGAAGGCACGCGCGGCGATCAGCTGCCCTGCGGTTGCAGAGAACGCCGCTGCCAACGAGGCGATGCCGAACACCACCAGCCCGACCAGGAACATCCGGCGGTGGCCGATGCGGTCACCCAGGGTGCCAGCGCCCAGCAGCAGACCGGCCATCACCAGCGGGTAGGCGTTGATGATCCACAGCGCCTGCCCGGCACTGGCCGACAGCTCCTCGGTCAGGGTCGGCAGCGCGGTATACAGCACCGAGTTGTCCAGCGTGACCAGCAGCAGGCCGGCGGCAACGGTGAACAGCAGCGACCAGCGTCGGGCGCGCGACAGGGACGGAGCACCGTCCAAGGGCTGGGAGAGAGCCATGGGAACCTGGATGGGGAAGGAGTACATCCATAACTATACAGGACATCCTGTATAGTTATGGGGCTACCAGTCAGATCCATTCAGCTGCCGGGAGGTGCAATGCTCCCTGCCTCATGACCCGGGGCCTACCTGCACTCCGCAGGCAAGGCAGCGACCGCCTGCACGATCGGATCCTGCATGGCGCGTCCCACTGCGGCATCCAGCTCTCCCCGCAGATGGCCGTGCTGCCGTTGCATCTGGTCTTCGCACAGCACACGCACCCGCGCGCGGGCGTTGCTGCGCAGCGTGCTGCAGCGCCAATCGCCCCCTCCCAGCGGCAGCACCGAATAGACCACGCTGTTGCAGGCGTTGCCGGCGCGTTCCGCCAGCGGACGCGCGCCGAAGTCACGCGGCACACTGCTGCGCTGCGGATCGAAGTAGCTGTCCGGGAAGGTGCGCGCGTACTGTTCGATGTCCACCTCGATAGTGCCGCCTTCGCCTGCCGGCACGCGCAGTGGCTGACCGCAGCCGGTGGCGTCGGCGCGGTGTTGGATGTACTGGTAGATCGGTCGGTCCAGGCTCGCATCCTGCGCGGTCACGGCGCTGACCGCCGCCAGCACCGGCAGCGACGCACGGTTGGCCATGCGCGCCAGCACTCCCGCCTGCGCTGGTTCGCAGCGGTCGCGCAGCGTCGCCACCAGCAGGAACAGCAGGTCATCACGAAAGGCCTTGTCGGCCGCCAGGTGATGTTCGATGCGTGCCTGCGCTTCCGCCACTGGTGCGGGAAATGCAACGGCCGGTGGCGAGGGCGCGTGCGTTGCGTTCCACAGCAGCGCCACCCCGGTGCCTGCCAGCAGCAACACCACGATCAGCAGCGCGACGGTGCGTGCGCGGCGCCTCGTCATCGGGTGCTCGTCATCGGCTGATCGCGGAAAGCGTCGCTGCGGCAGCGTCATAGGACGCGCTGGCGATATCCGCCTCGAAGTGCTTCACCTGCAGGCGCCCTGACAGCCGGTAGGGATCCCACAGCGCGCCCATCGTGATGGGGGTGGCCAGGGTCACATGGATGATCTGGTTCGGCGGTGGCGGCGGCACGTGGATGCACGCGCCATAGAACGGCACGAACAGCAGTTCGTCCACCTGCCCGGCGTCGTTCATCGCCAGCGGCACCACATAGCCATCCAGGTCCAGCGCACGTCCGTCCACGCCATCGACCACCGCCGACGAGCCGAACTGCTGCGCGCGTAGCGGGCTGGAGTGATCGATGGCCTGCCCAGGCAGCGAGCCCGAACCCGTATCGTCGATCAAGCCCCCCACCCCGTCCATGCCATTGCCACGTGACAGCCCGATCTGCGGCGGTGGACGCTGGAAGCTGTCCTCCTCGGGCATCAGCGCGTCCCAGCGGTCGATCACTGCAGACGCCGCCACCGGCGACGCAGCAGCATTGTTGGCCTGTGGCGGTAAGGCGTCCACGACGGGCCGGCCACAACTGGCCAGCAGTACAGCGGCAAGAGCACCGGCAAGCAGCTTCGCGCTACGGTTCATAAGGCCTCAGTTCGGCGTCGGCCATGCTGTAGGCCGAGCCGGCAAGATCATCGTCCACCCGCTCGGCGCGCAGCACGCCTGCCAGGAAGAACGGCGAGTACATGTCGGGCATGGCGATCGGCCGCGGCAGCACCACATGCACGATCTGGTTCGGTGGCGGCGGTGGTACGTGGATGCACGCGCCGTAGTACGGCACGAACAGGAATTCGACCAGTCGGCCATCTGCCGCGTTGGCCAAAGGCACCACGTAGCCCGGCAACCGCACTGCGCGATCCAGTACCGCGTCCACCGTACGGAACGTACCGAACTGGGCCATGCGCCGGTTGCCGTTGTGCTGCACCTCCGGCCCCTCACCGCGCTCGAGTGCTGCCAGTTCGTCGCTGGGCAGCATCTGCAGCCAGTCCAGTTCCTGCTCGCTTTGCGTGCCAGCATTGCTCTGTACCGGCGACGGCGGCAGTGCCTGCACACCGGTATCGGTCGGCCGCGTGCAGGCGGCCAGCAGCATTGCCGCAACCAGCAGCAACCAGCGCACGCCCGCGCTCACGACGCAGGCGCCAGGCCATCGGCCAGGGTGCGCCGGTAGGCCAGCAGCGCAGGCAGCAGGCCGGCAACCGCGCTGATCAGCAGCACGCCGCCCACCCAGGCCAGTTCGCGCGCGTCCGGCCAGACGTGGGTGATCGACAGACCGAAATTGGCCAGCGCCCAGCTGCGCCCGGCCGCGCTGGCACAGGTCAGCACCGCCAGCGCCAACGCGCAGGCCATTGCTGCAGTGGCCACGGCCTCAACGACCAGCAGGCAGGCCACATAGGCCGGACGCGCACCGGTGGCGCGCAGCACCGCCAWCTCACGGCGGCGTTCCTGC
The DNA here is from genome assembly GCF_056665995.1 of Stenotrophomonas sp. 05L44_2. Lineage (NCBI taxonomy): Bacteria > Pseudomonadati > Pseudomonadota > Gammaproteobacteria > Lysobacterales > Lysobacteraceae > Stenotrophomonas > Stenotrophomonas sp. 05L44_2. Next base: position 1,609 of record NZ_JBFTNR010000040.1, on the reverse strand, counting down.
AGCGTCGATACCAGCAGCGCCATCAGTGACACCATGCCCAGCAGCACCACCATCGCACTGATCAGCTGCAGCGCGCGCTCGGCAGTGCCCAGCGACTGCCACAGCTGCTGCAACGTCACGCCGGGCAGGATCGCCTGCAGTGCTTCGTCCGGATACTCGTTGATGCTGCGCTGCACGCCGAAGGTGGCGATGCGCGAGTTCAGCCCGAGCATGAAGGCGGTGATGCTGGTCGGGGTCAGGYCAAGCTGCCGTGCCTGTTCTGCGCTGACATGCTGGCTGCGCAACTGCACGCCGGAGCGCCAATCGACATGGATCGCTTCGATCGCCGGCAATGACACCAGCACGGACGAATCCACCGGCGTGCCGGTACGCTGCAGGATGCCGACCACGCGGAACGGCTTGTCGGCATGCGTGGCCAGCGTTACCGCACCGGTGCCATGGGCCAGCACGATCTCAGTGCCCAGGCCGATGTGCGCGGCCTGCGCGACTTCAGCGCCGACCACCGCGTCATACAGGTCGTCGAACGGCTGGCCCTGCGCGAATGCCAGCGCATGCCCTGCGCCATGCCGGTAATGTTCGAAATAGCCGGCGGTGGTGCCGATCACCCGATAGCCACGCCAGGAATCGCCCAGCGACAGCGGCACCGCCCATATCACCTGCGGCAGCGTGGACAGTTCCTGGTAGGACTGCCAGGACACGTTGTTGGTCGGGTCGCCGATGTGGAAGACCGAGTACAGCAGCAGGTTCACCGGCCCCGAGCGTGCGCCCACGATCAGGTCCGTACCCGAGACGGTGCTGGCAAAGCCTTCGTGGGCCTGCGTGCGGATACGTTCCACGCCCAGCAGCAGGACCACGCTCAGGGTGATGACCAGCACGGTCAGGCTCACGCTCAAGGCGCGGCTGCGCAGGCTGGCCCAGGCCAACTCAAACATGTGCACCCCCTGCCCGGTTCAGATCACCCAGCGACAACACCTGGTCGAACAACGGCTGCAGGCGGTCATCGTGGCTGACCACCAGCGCGGTGGTGCCAGCGGCGCGGCACTGCGCGGACATCAGCTGCACGAACGCCGTGGCCGCTTCGGGATCCAGCGCCGAGGTCGGTTCGTCGGCCAGCAGTACCGCCGGGCGACCGATCAGGGCACGGGCAGCGGCAACGCGCTGCTGCTGGCCGACGCTGAGCGTGCCTGCCGCGCGCGGCATCAGTGCCGGATCGAGCYGCAGCGCACGCAGCAGACGCGCGATTTCCGCGTCCAGCCCACCTTCAATGCGCGCGTTGCGCAATGGCGAAAAGCGCACGCCCAGGGCGATGTTGTTGCGCACGCTCAGGAACGGCAGCAGGTTGAACTGCTGGAAGATCACGCCCAGCTGGTCGGCACGGAAACGATCGCGCGCGGCGGCACCGAGCGTGTTCACCCGATGGCCGGCAACCCGGATGCTGCCGCTCGCCGGCAGCAGAATGCCCGCCAGCAGGCCCAGCAGCGTGCTCTTGCCCGAGCCGCTGGTCCCGCGCAGCAGCACGCTGCTGCCTGCGCGCACCTGCAGCTGTGCGATGTCCAGCACTGCACGGCCTGAGTAGCCGAACTGCACGCCCTGCAGGTCGATGATGGCA
>NZ_JBFTNR010000039.1:0-11182 GCF_056665995.1 Stenotrophomonas sp. 05L44_2 | reverse complement strand
GGGCTGCGCAGGACCGTTGGCGCCATGGATGGCGCCATCGAGCCCCCATGGACGGGTTCAGGGCGTGTCCTGCGCAGCCCCCTCACCCCCTCCAGACCGATAGCAATGACGCACCACGACGACCCCCGATGAACCGTCCCCAGAGGACGACCCACCCCCCGGTCGGGTACGATGCTCGCCCCCCGTTCGGGCGCTGTATGCAATGAGCAAGAACAACGAAAAGGCCGCCCCGCAGGGCGAAGTGACCCAGGTCCAGGCCGAGGATGCCGTGCGCACCCTGCTGCGTTGGGCCGGTGAGGACCCGACCCGCGAAGGCCTGCTGGATACCCCGCGCCGCGTGGCCGAAGCCTATGGCGACTGGTTCAGCGGCTACCGCGACGACCCGCGCGCCTACATGGAACGCACCTTCGAGGAAGTGGCCGGCTACGACGAGCTGATCGTCCTGCGCGACATCGAATACGAAAGCCACTGCGAGCACCACATGGCGCCGATCATCGGCCGCGTGCACGTCGGCTACCTGCCGGCCGGCAAGGTGGTGGGCATCAGCAAGCTGGCACGCGTGGTCGAAGCCTACGCCCGCCGCTTCCAGGTCCAGGAAAAGATGACCGCGCAGATCGCCCAGTGCATCCAGGACGTGCTGCAGCCGGTCGGTGTCGGCGTCGTTGTCGAAGGCGCCCATGAGTGCATGACCACCCGCGGCATCCACAAGCGCGGCGTCAGCATGGTCACCTCGAAGATGCTGGGCAGCTTCCGCGAGGATGCCCGCACCCGCGCCGAGTTCCTGCGCTTCATCGAAGTGGGCGGCAAGCGCTGAGCGCCGTCGCCTCCCGGTGGCGGCCGCGCGTGGCCGCCGCTTTCGCCGTGCCTGCGCCGCGCCTTTGCGCGCGCGCTGGCCGCCGCGCCCTTCCGACCGATCTCGCTGCATGAAGCACCGCGAACGTATCACCCGTTATCGCCACCTGCGCGAACAGCCGCAATGGAAGCTGCTCGCCGCCGACCACGCACCGGAAATCATCGGCCTGCTGCAGGGCCTGCTGATGGACGGCGATCGCACGTTGCCGGCATCGGTCCTCAACGAGCGCCTGCAGCGTGCGCTGGACCAGCTCAACGGCGACGAGTTGTCGCGCGAGCTGCCGCGGACCGCGCAGGCCTACGTCGCCCATTGGCTCGCGCAGGGCTGGCTGGAACGCCGGCTGCCTGAAGGCGCCGACCAGGAGCAGTACGAGCTCTCGACCCAGGCGCTGCAGGCGATCCGCTTCGCCGACAGCATGGAGCAGGCCCGCGTGGCCGCCACCGAGAGCCGTCTGGCACTGGTGATCGAGCAGCTGTCGCAGCTGGCCGCGCAGACCGAGGCCGACCCGGACGCACGCCTGTCCGCACTACGCGACGAGCGCGATCGCATCGATGCCGAGATCGCCCGTGTCAGCGCTGGCCGTGTGACGGCCCTGGACGGCAAACGCGCGCTGGAACGTACGCGGCAGATCATCGGTCTGGCCGACGAGTTGACCGAAGACTTCCGACGCGTGCGCGACGACTTCGAACAGCTCAACCGTGATTTCCGCGAACGCATCATCGATGACGAAGGCGAGCGCGGCGACGTGCTGTCCAAGCTGTTCGAAGGCGTGGACGTGATCGGCGAGAGCGACGCGGGGCGTAGTTTCCAGGCGTTCTGGCGCCTGCTCAACGACGCCGAACAGAGCGCCCAGCTCGATGCCGCGCTGGAAACGCTGCTGGCCCGTGGCTTCGCCCGGCGGCTGGATCGCAACGAGCGCAACTTCCTGCGCGGCTTCACCAGCACCATGCTCGAGCGTGGTGGCCAGGTGCATGACGTGCTGCAGAACTTCGCGCGCAGCCTGCGTGGATTCGTGCAGAGCCGTGGCTACCTGGAACAGCGCCGCCTCAACCAGCTGTTGAAGCAGGCGCAGTCCGAAGCACTGGCACTGCGCGATGACTTCCCGGCGCAGCGCGCCATTGGCCGCGACCTGCAGCTGACCACCAGCCGCCTGCGTTCGTGGTCGCAGTGGAAGCTGCACGACCCGCGCAGCGCGCAGGTCGATGGCAACGTCGAATACAACGATGCGGCCAGCATCAGCCTGGAAAGCGTGGGCGATCTGGTGGCGTCGTCGGAAATCGATTTCCGCACCCTGCGCCGCGACCTGCACGACCTGCTCGACAGGCAGCCGAAACTCAGCATTGCCCAGGCCCTGTCGCAGCGCGAAGCGCCGCAGGGGCTGGGCAGTGTCATCGGTTACCTCTCGCTGGGCACGCGCTTTGGCAGCGTGATCGCCGGCGAACAGGAGCTTGCCGAATGGCGAGGTGGCGACGGACAGATCCGTCGTGCCCGCATCCCGCTGGTTTGGTTTACCCAGGAGAGACGCCATGAGCTGGCATGAAGACCCCATCGATGCACCGCATGCCGACCTGGCCGAAGACGCGTACCAGGCCGAACCGGTGGCGACCGTGGCCCAGCCCCGGCGCGGYAACGACGTCTACTACATGGGCGATACCGGCCGCCTGCCGCTGGATGCGCGCCGCGCGCTGTGCCAGCTGCTGATCGGTCCCAGCATCGACCAGCTGCGTCACGCCAAGCTGTGGCCGGCACTGATCCGCAGCGAAGCCGGTATCCGCTCGGCGCTGTCGGACCTGTTCCTGGAACTGGTGCTCGACCGTGACAGTGGCGTGGCGTTCACCCGCCAGGCCGACACCGAAGATGTCGATGCACCGGTACTGCTGCGCACCTCGCCGCTGACCTTCATCGATTCGGTGCTGCTGCTGTACCTGCGCCAGCAACTGGGCGAAGCCGATGCGCGTGGCAACCGCGCCGTGGTCGCCGATGCCGAAATGGCCGAAGCACTGGCCATCTACGAAAAGAACCTGTCCACCGACCGCGCCGGCTTCAACCGCCGTGTCGCCTCGGCGGTGCAGAAGATGAAGGACAACCACATCCTGACCCGCCTCGGCGGCCAGGAAGATCGCCACGAAGTCTCGCCGGCGTTGAAGCTGCTGTTCTCCGCCGAAGACGTATCCCAGCTGTCGGCGGTTTACCGCCAGCTGCGCGAAACCCCGGCCGCTGAAGCCTGAGAGACCCGAGCACCGCATGGCCATTTCCAAGCACACTCCCGCCCTGTTCAACGAAGGCCTGCCGGACCCGCGCCTGCAGCAGTTCCGCATGCGCCGCCTGCAGGTGCACAACTGGGGCACCTTCAACGGCCTGACCGAAGTGCCGATCGCCGAGCGCGGCTTCCTGTTCGTCGGCCGCTCCGGTTCGGGCAAGTCGACCCTGCTCGATGCCATGTCCGCCCTGCTGACGCCACCGGCCATCGTCGACTTCAACGCCGCAGCGCGTGAAGCCGAACGCAGCGGCCGCGACCGCAACCTGGTGTCCTACGTGCGCGGCGCGTGGGCCGACCAGCAGGACAGTGGCACCGGTGAAATCGCCACCCAGTACCTGCGCAAGGGCGCGACCTGGACCGCGCTGGTGCTGGAGTACCGCGCCGGCGATGGCCGCGTGGTCAGCCTGGTACGCCTGCTCTGGATCGCCGGCAGCAGCACCTCCGCCGGTGACGTGCGCAAGCACTACATGATTGCCGAGCGTCCGTTCGACATCGCCAAGGATCTGGGCGGCTTCGATCTGGACCTGCGCAAGCTCAAGCAGAAGTTGGCCGACGTCCATCACTTCGACACGTTCTCCGGCTATGCCGAACGMTTCCGCCACCTGCTCGGCATCGACAACGAGATGGCGCTGCGGCTGCTGCACAAGACGCAGTCGGCGAAGAACCTGGGTGACCTGAACGTCTTCCTGCGCGACTTCATGCTCGACACGCCGAAGACCTTCGACGCTGCCGAACGACTGGTCAGCGATTTCGCCGAACTCGATGGCGCGCACCAGGCCGTGGTCACCGCGCGGCGTCAGGTCGAAACCCTGCAGCCGGCGCGCGAGCACTATGGCGATCTGCAGGCGATGAGTCGCCGTCGCGGCGACGACGAAGCGCTCAAGCTCGGCATCGACAGCTTCCGCGAAAGCCGCCGCCAGTTGCTGATCGAAGCACGCCTGCGCGAGATGGACACGCGCGATCGTGGCCTGCTGGGCGAAGAAGCGCAGCGTCGTGCGGCGCTGGACAACCACACCGAACGACTGGCCGAGCTGGAACTGCAGCGCCGCCAGCAGGGTGGTGAGCGCATCGAGGAACTGGAACGCGAGCAGGGCCGCGCCGAAGCCGAACGTGATCGCCGCCTGGCCAAGCAGGCGCAGGCGCRTGACGCCGCACAGAAGCTGCAGGCCGCGCTGCCCGAGGATGCACATGGCTTCGCCGAGCTGGTCGAGCAGGCGCAATCCGAACTGGAAGACCGTCAGCGTGCGTCGAGCGCCCTGGACGACGCCATCAGCGAACGGTTGGGCGGCAAGCGCGACGACGAGCGGCGCTTCTCCGAAGTGCGTGGCGAACTGGAGGCGATGCAGCGCACACCCTCCAGCATTCCTGCGCCGATGCAGAAGCTGCGCGCACGCCTGGCCGAAGAAACCGGCATCTCCGAAGCGGCCCTGCCGTTCGTCGGCGAACTGATCCAGGTCCGCTCGGAAGAGCAGAGCTGGCAGGGCGCGATCGAGCGCGTGCTCGGTGGTTTCGCGCAATCGCTGCTGGTCGATGACAAGCATTACAACGACGTCGCCGAATGGGTGAACCGCACCCATCTGGGCATGYGTTTCACCTACTACCGCGTGCGTCGCAATGATGATGCGTTCGCCCGCGAACCGTCCGCCAAGTCGCTGCTGCACAAGCTGGAACTGCGTGATCACGTGTTCGAAAGCTGGCTGCGGCGCGAGCTGGGCAAGCGCTTCGACTACGAGTGCGTGGACGCCAAGCAGCTGCGCAACGTCGACCGCGGCATCACCCGCGAAGGCCAGGTCAAGCATCCGGGCGATCGCTTCGAGAAGGACGACCGCAGTGCGGTCAATGATCGCCGCCGCTGGCTGCTGGGCTTCAGCAACCGCGACAAGCTGGCCGTCTTCGAGAAGGAAGCCCAGGAGCTGGCCGCCCGTATCGCCAGCTGCGATACCGACATCGCGCGCCTGCGCAGCCAGCGTGACCGCGACAACGAACGTCGCCTGGCCTGCCACCAGCTGGTCGGCATCAGCTGGAACGAAATCGACGTCGCCGCGCCGCAGCAGCGCCTGGCCGACATCGAGGCCAGCCTGCACGCCCTGCGCGAAGGCAATGCCGACCTGGCCAGGATCGCCCAGCAGATCGACGCCACCCGCGCCGATATCGAGCAGGCCCGCCGCACTTACGAAGACACCCGCGTCGAGCGCGGCCAGCTGGTGCGCGAACGCGACCGCCTGGACCGTGCCCGCCAGCAGAGCCGTGCACTGGTCCTGCCAGCGCTGGCCGAAGACCAGGAAGCCGGCTTGGCCGAGCGCCTGCAGGAGCAGGGCCCGCTCAGCCTGGAAACGCTGGAAGCGCACATGCGCCAGGTCAGCAACGCGCTGAACGAACAGCTCTCGTCTTCGCAGCAGGACGTCAACCGCATCGAGAACCTGCTGCTTGGCTGCTTCCGTCGCTTCATCCAGCAGTGGCCGGAAGAATCGGGCGACTTCACCGTGTCGGTGGCCTCGGCCGAGGATTTCCTCGCTCGCCTCGAACGCCTTGAACGCGATGGCCTGCCGCAGCACGAAGAACGCTTCTTCGACCTGCTGCAGAACCAGAGCAAGAACAACCTGCTCGCGCTGCAGCGTCACAGCGCCGAGGCCCGCAAGTCGATCGGCCAGCGCCTGGACGAAGTCAACGCCAGCCTGGAGCAGGTGCCCTTCAACCGTGGCACCCTGCTGACCATCGAACTGAACGACCGGCGCCTGCCGGAAGTGCAGGAGTTCCACCAGCAGCTGCGCGAGGTGTTGTCGCAGCAGCAGACCGAGCAGCGCGACCTGGCCGAAACGCAGTTCACCGTCCTGCGCCAGCTGGTCAACCGCCTCGGTTCGCAGGAAGGCGAAGACAAGCGCTGGCGCGAAGTGGTGCTGGACGTACGCCTGCACGTGGAGTTCATCGGCGTGGAGCTGGATGTGGAAACGCGCCAGCAGGTCGAGATCTACCGCAGCGGCGCCGGCAAATCCGGTGGCCAGCGGCAGAAGCTGGCCACCACCTGCCTGGCGGCGGCGCTGCGCTACCAGCTCGGCGGCGCCGACAGCCAGCTGCCCAGCTACGCCGCAGTCGTGCTCGACGAAGCCTTCGACAAGGCCGACAACGAGTTCACCGCGCTGGCGATGAACATCTTCGACAACTTCGGTTTCCAGATGGTGGTGGCCACCCCGCTGAAATCGGTGATGACGCTGGAACCGTTCATCGGTGGCGCCTGCTTCGTCGAGATCAGTGGCCGCCACGATTCGGRCGTGCTGCTCATCGAGTACGACGAAGAAGGCAAGCGCCTGAAGCTGCCGGAGCGCAGCCGCCAGCAGGCCGACGAACCGGAAGAAGCCGAAGCCTGACCGCTCTGGAAACGCTGTGCCAACCAAGGTTGGCACCTACCGGGTCATGAATCCCGATAGTGGTGGTGCCGGCCGCTGGCCGGCAACCGCGTTTACGCACTGCGGAACGTATCCCACGCCATCCGCGCGATCAGCACCACCACCAGGCCCACGAACAGTTTGCGGATGAACGGCGTGCCGCCCTTCAGCGCCAACCGCGTGCCCACCACCGAACCGATGATGTTGGCCGCCGCCATCGGCAGCGCGAACAGCCACAGGATGTTGCCGGTCGGTACGAAGAACGAGATCGCCGCCACGTTCGTCGCCAGGTTCACCACCTTCGACGCGGCCGACGCGCGCAGGAAGTCCAGCCCGAAGAAGCGCACGAACAGGAAGATCAGGAAGCTGCCGGTGCCGGGCCCGAAGAAGCCATCGTAGAAGCCGATCGCCGCACCGATCGCCAGCGCGATCACCAGCTCGCGGCGGCCGATGTCCTGCGGCCGGTGCAGCGCGCCGAAGTCCTTCTTCCACAGCGTGTAGGCCAACATCGCCACCAGCAGCACCAGCACCAGTGGCCGCACTGCGTCCTTGGGCAACAGGCTGACCGCCGTAGCGCCAAGGAAGGAGAACACGAAGGCCGTACCGGCGGCGAACAGCACCGGCTTCCACGGGAAGCGCACGTTGCGCGCATAGCGCCATGCCGCTGCGCCGGTGCCGAACATCGAGCTGAACTTGTTGGTGCCAAACAGCATCGCCGGGGTCTGCTGCGGCAGTACCGTGAACAGGCCGGGCAGCTGCACCAGTCCGCCGCCGCCCACGGCCGCATCGACCAGGCCGGCAATGAAGGCGATCACCACCAGCCACCACAACTCAGGAGGAATCAGTTCCAGCACGGCGATCGATCGAAGTGGGGGCGCGACAGCATACGCCTGTCACATTGCCGCCGCCCACGCGACAATACCCGAATGAGCCGAACCGCCCCCGATCCCTGTCCCTGTGGCCTGGCCGCCGACTACGCTGCCTGCTGCGGTCGCTTCCATGCCGGCGACGCCGCGCCGGATGCCGAGCGCCTGATGCGCTCGCGTTACAGCGCCTATGTGCGCCACCTGCCGGACTACCTGCGTGCCACCTGGCACCCGGACACCCGTCCGGCARAACTGTCGCTCGATGATGCCCCCGGCCAGCGCACCCAATGGCTGGGCCTGACCGTGCAGGACCACCAGGTGACCGGCAGCGACAGTGCCGAGGTCCGCTTCACCGCCCGTTACCGCGTCGGTGGCGGCAGCGCGGTGAAAATGACCGAGCACAGCCGCTTCCTGCGGGTCGAGGGTCGCTGGTACTACCTCGACGCCGTCTGAGCCTGGCTGCCGCGCACGGCCAGCACGCGCTGGCCGCCATGCGCGCACACGCGGTTGCGGCCTTCCTCCTTGGCCGCATACAGCGCCTGGTCGGMCGCTTTGACCACCCCGGCAGGGCGCCGATCGACCCGGCTGTCGGCCAGGCCGATGCTGACGGTTACCTGCACCACCGCACCGCCACCGCCGCGCCCGCGCTGCTGCTGGCCGAGCGTATCGTCGCGGGTGCGCGTGCTGCGGTCGCGCAGTTGCATGCGGCTCTGCTCGATGCCCTGTCGCAGCGCCTCCACCGCGTCCACGCACGCCGATGCCGGGCGGTCGAGGAAAACCACGGCGAATTCCTCGCCGCCATAACGGAACGCACGGCCGCCGTCGCCCACCCGCGACAACCGTGAGGCCACCAGTTTCAGCACGTCATCGCCGGTGTCGTGGCCGTGGGTGTCGTTGAATTTCTTGAAATGATCCACGTCGATCATCGCGATGCTGTAAGTGCCGGTGGCGCGCTTGAGGGTCTCGTTGAACGCACGGCGACCGGGCAGGCCGGTCAGCTCGTCGCCGAAGGCCATGTGGAAGGACTCCTGCAGGGTCGCGCCCAGCATCAGCAGCAGCGCCGCTACGCTCAGCGCCGGCAGCAGTGCCGGCTGCAGGAAGATCCGCGGCAGCATCCACCAAAGGCACAGCAGGGCCAGCAGCATCGCCGTATGCAGCGGCCGCGGCTGGCGCCACGCCTGCCATGCCAGCGCAGCGGTGGCCAGCAGGAACAGCACGGCAGGCAGCTGCGCCAGCGCGTTCCAGTCGCTCGGTATCCAGGGGAAGTGCCGGTTCGACAGCAGGTCGTGCATGCCCCGTGGCTGCTGTACGGCAAGCAGGATGAAGATCGCCACCGCAACACCACTGGTCGTGGCCCTCAGCAGCAGGTCCTGGCGGCGGCGGCCACGTTCGGGCCACAACGCATGGACGGCGAACAGCAACGGCAGCCAGGTCGAGATCGCGTGGAAGCGCAGTGGCGTCAACGCCGTCACCCGGCCCTCGCGCAGGTAGTGCCCAAGGTCCTGGTGCAGCACCGCGAAGGCCAGCGCCACCAGCAGCAACAGGCACAGCGTGCGCACCTGGTTGTACAGCAGCGCCAGCCCTGCACCCAGGCAGGCCAGCAACCACGGCAGGATGCGCTGCCCGGCGCGGCCGACATCATCGCTTTCCAGGCTCGCCCACAGCACCAGCGCGACCAGCACGGCGGGCAGCACGAACAGATAGTGCACAGGCTGTCGAAGCGGATGATGGGACACACGGAATTCCAGCGCGGTCACGACGCGGCCGCAGCACTGCCGTTAGCGGCGCAACGGTGCCCTTCTTGAATGCGCGCAGCCTGATGTGAACACCGCGGCACCGGGCCATGACATCGCGCTCACCAGCCGCGGTCGAAGCTGGTCGCATGGACAGCGTACCCGCCGCCGTCGCTGCCCCGCAGCGTGACCTCGCCCGCCACTTCACCCATGTGCGGGGGCGCAGCGTGCAGCTGGCCGCACCCCTCAGCCCGGAAGACGCCCTGCTGCAGAGCATGGCCGATGCCAGCCCGGCCAAGTGGCACCTGGCCCACACCACCTGGTTCTTCGAACGCTTCGTGCTGGCCAGCCAGCCCGGCTACACACCTTGGGATCCGGCCTGGGACTATCTGTTCAACAGTTACTACAAGAGTCTCGGCCCCGCCCACGCACGGCCTCAGCGCGGGTTGCTGTCGCGGCCCTCGCTGCAGCAGGTCCACGCCTACCGCCAGCATGTGGATGAGCAGGTGCTGGCAGGACTGCGCGATGGCGATCTCGGCAGCGACGCCCTGCAGCACCTGCAGCTGGGGTTGCAGCACGAACAGCAACACCAGGAACTGCTGCTCACCGACATCAAGCACGCCTTCTGGTGCAATCCGCTGCAGCCGCCGTACCGCGAAGACCTGCCCATCGCCGTCAGCGCCCTCGGCACGCAGGGTTGGGTCGAACAGGGCGAGCGCATCGTCAGCATCGGTGCGTCCGCCTGGCCGCAGCACGCAGCCTTCGCCTATGACAATGAATCGCCCGTGCATCGCGTGCTGCTTCCTGCGCATGCCATCGCCGAACGCCCGCTCAGCAACGCCGAGTACCGCGCCTTCATCGACGCCGGCGGCTACCGCGATCCGCGCTGGTGGCTGAGCGAAGGCTGGGCGCTGCGCGAGGCCGAGCAGTGGCAGCATCCGCTGTACTGGGATGACGACCTGCTGCGCGAGTTCACCCTGGGTGGCTGGCGCGAGCTCGATCCGCATGCGCCGGTCTGTCATCTCAGCTACTACGAAGCCGATGCCTGCGCCCGCTGGGCCGGCGCCCGCCTGCCCACCGAATTCGAATGGGAAGCGGCCGCCGCCTCGCAGCCTGTCGAAGGCCACTTCGCCGACGACGACCATCTGCACCCGATGGCAGGGCAGGGCGACGGGCTGCGCCAGTTGTTCGGCGACGTGTGGGAATGGACCAGCAGCGCCTATGGCGCCTATCCCGGCTTCCGTCCCTTCGCCGGCAACCTCGGCGAATACAACGGCAAATTCATGTGTGGCCAGTGGGTCCTGCGCGGTGGCAGCTGCGCCACGCCGCGCGGCCATGTACGGGCCAGCTACCGCAACTTCTTCATGCCACCGGCGCGTTGGCAGTTCTCAGGCCTGCGCCTGGCAAGGGATCTTTCATGAGTACCGTCCAGGATGCGCTGCAGGCGCTGACCGACCTTACCCCCGGCCGCCAGCAGATCCTTGCCGACGCCGTGGCGGGGTTGTCGCACGCCTCTCGCCAGCTGCCTTCCAAGTACTTCTACGACGCGCGCGGCTCGCGCTTGTTCGAGCAGATCACCCACACCCGCGAGTACTACCCCACACGCACCGAACTGGCCCTGCTGGACCGGGTGTTGCCGGAGATCGCGCAGGCGGTGGGTCCGCGCGTGCATGTGGTCGAACTGGGCAGCGGCAGCGGCCGCAAGACCGCGCGCCTGCTGGCTGCCCTGCAGGACCCGGTGGCCTACACACCCATCGAGATCTCGCGCGCGGCGTTGCTGTCCAGCATCGACCATCTGGCCCCGGCGCTGCCGGACGTGGAAATGCTGCCGGTGTGTGCCGACTTCACCCGCCCTGTGCAGGTCCCCGCGCCAGAGCGGCCTGCCGCGCGCCGGCTGCTGTTCTTCCCGGGCTCCACGCTGGGCAACTTCGCCGATGAGGATGCGATCGCGCTGCTGCGCGCAATGCGCCAGACCATGGGCAAGCACGGCCTGGCCCTGGTCGGCATCGATCTGCACAAGGACCCTGCACTGATCGAGGCCGCCTACAACGACGCCGACGGTGTCACCGCCGCCTTCACCCTGAACC
>NZ_JBFTNR010000038.1:0-11253 GCF_056665995.1 Stenotrophomonas sp. 05L44_2 | reverse complement strand
CCGTGCCACCGATCTGCTGCCAGTAGCTGTTCAAYGCCAGCTGCTGGTCGAAGACCGGCGAATTGGTCATCACCTGATAGCGCCGATCATGGTGGATCACCTGGCGCCCGCCGATGTATTCGACGATCGCGCTGTCACCCGTGGCGTCGGACAGCGACAGATGCAGCGTCGCCTGGCGGTCCTCGCCCGGCACCTTGTCGGTGACGATCGAGTACGGTTCGCGCTGCAGCGCAGTCACCGCCTCTTCCACCGTCGCGAAATTATCCAGCACGTACTGCGCCCACAACGAGATGGACAGGCCGGGCTTGCCGCTGCGCTGGGCCGGGTACTCCGACTCGACCAGCCACAGCAGGTTGGCGACCAGGCCCTTCTCGTTCATGCCATCGGTGGTGGAAATGTCATAGCCGGTGGCCACCACGCTGCCGTAGCGTGCAGTCCAGGCGATCGACCCAGGCCCCGCCTTTCCGGTGCGCGCAATGCCACGCGGCAACACGTAGAGATTGGTGGCCACGTCCACTTTCCAGTCCATCGAGCGGGCGGTGATGACATCGCCGTTGTCGCCCAGATACACCGCGCGCGTGCAGGCCATCGCCGGCATTGCCGCCGTCGCCAGTGCCGCCGCCAGCAACGCGCCGCCTTTCCATTTCATCCGTGCCATGTCGTCCTCCGTTCCCCGGGAAAGGTGATCTGAACCCCGCAACGGTGAGACGAACGTGAAGCCTCAGCGCAGCCAGCGATCATGCAGCCAGAAACCGGCAGCCATCGCTGGCACGAACCACAGGGCTTCGCGCGCGCCCACCGCCAACGCGGCCAGCGCGGGCCCCGGGCAATAGCCGACCCAGCCCCAGCCGATACCGAACAGCGCCGCACCCAGCAGCAACCGCGTGTCGACAGCCTGCGCCGCYGGCAGCTCGAAACGTTCGGCGCACCATGGCCGCTGCCGCCGCCGCAGCCAGAATTGACCCAGTGCGCTGACCAGCAGCGCCGACGCCAGCACCCAGGCCAGCGTGGGATCGAAGTCGCCAGCCACATCAAGGAACCCCAGCACGCGACGCGGATCGGTCATGCCGGCCAGCGCGAGGCCGGCACCGAACAGGCCGCCGGCCACACCTGCCGCCCACAACCTGCGGCTCATGCCAGGCCTCCGCCGTGACGTAGCAGGAACGTGGTGAGCATCGCGCAGGCCATGAACACCAGCACCGCCACCAGCGATCGCCGCGATCCACGGGCGAGGCCACAGACACCGTGGCCGCTGGTGCAGCCGTTGCCCAGCCGCGTACCCAGGCCCACCAGGACACCGGCAGCGATCAATTGCCAGGCCGGCAGCGCGTCGCGCAGCAAGGCGCGTGGTGGTTGTCCTGCACCCGCCTGCCAGCTCAACACCGCTGCCGCCGCCGACATCAGTCCGAGCAGGAAAGCCCAGCGCCAACCACGATCACCGCGCGGCGCGGCAGCGGCGCCGGCAGCGATACCGCTGATGCCCGCCACCCGACCGAGCGTGGCCAGCAGCAGCACCGCCGACGCACCGATCAGGCCGCCGCCTGCAATTGCCGCCCATGGCAGGTTCATGCCCTGCCCCTCTGCATCGCGCGCATCGGCTTGCCCTTCAATTTAGATTTCTCTAAATTAGATTTTCCTGAACTACCGAGTCAAGCCGTGCCCAGCATCACCACCGACAGTGCCGCGATGGCTACGCATGCCGCACAAGCGGCTGCCCTGCTGAAATCGCTGGCACACCCGGCGCGACTGCGCGTGTTGTGTCGCCTGGTGGAAGGCGAAGCACCGGTGCCGGAACTGCAGGCCCTGACTGGCCTGAGCGCATCGGCGCTGTCACAGCATCTGGCCGTGCTGCGCAATCTGGAGGTGGTGGCAACGCGGCGGCAGGCACRGGCACTGCACTATCGGCTGCTGGAGGGTCCGGCGCTGGGGGTGCTGCAGGCATTGCACGCGGCGTACTGCGCCCCGCAGCGTTAGCGGTCAGCCCGCGCTGAGTACCGGCCGCACGACCTCGGCCAACAGATCCACCGCCGTAAGCATGACGCTGTCACCGTTCACTGAGCGGGCGAATCCCGACCAGTCGCCTGCGGAAAGCTGRCGCAGCAGCGCGGCGTCSACCGGCAGCCCGCGCATTGCCCAGTACGGAAACTGGCGCTGGCCCAGCCGGCCACGCGCCAGCTCGACGATGTCGACATGGCTGCCGGCCTGCAGGATGCGCTCATAGACCGAATCGATGCCATCAGGCGGGCCTTCGATGTACTGCAGGAAGCGTTCGCCGTCATGCAGCAGCACACCCGTCACCCCTGCCATCTTGTTGAAGCGCGAGGCATCCTCGACCAGCGTCTGCAGACGTGCGGCAGACAGATCCGGCTTGGCCTGGCTGACATAGGCGATGGCACGCAGTGGC
Organism: Stenotrophomonas sp. 05L44_2; assembly: GCF_056665995.1. NCBI lineage: Bacteria > Pseudomonadati > Pseudomonadota > Gammaproteobacteria > Lysobacterales > Lysobacteraceae > Stenotrophomonas > Stenotrophomonas sp. 05L44_2. The sequence continues at coordinate 8,849 of NZ_JBFTNR010000038.1, read as the reverse complement.
ATGGAGCTTCCTTTGCAAGAGTGGTGCCACGGTAGCAGTTGCGGACGAGCCCGTCTCAGTTCGCTCACGCGCCAGCTGAAGAATTCAGGAAACCGCCGGACTGCGCAAATCGGATCGACGAGGCAGCAGCGCCTCGAACACCACGTGCCCTGCCTCGTTGCGCGCGCTCAACTGGCCACCATGCGCACGCACGAACTGGTCAACGATGTACAGCCCCAGCCCGAGCCCGTTGCTCTGGTGGAAGCTGGCCTTGAAGGGTTCGAACAGGCGCGGCAGCAACGCCTCATCGACATGGCCGGTGTTGCGTACGCGCAGCGCAACCACCCGTGCATCGCCACCATCGACCTGCACCTGCACCGTCGCGTCGGCGCCATGGGTGAGTGCGTTGCCGACCAGGTTGGCGACGATCTGCCCAAGGCGATCCATGTCGCCCTGCAGCGTCGAATCGCCACGGACGTCCAGCGCGATCCGATCGCTTCGATGGCCGGCACCGGCCTCGACCAGCACCGCACGCGTCACCTCGGCCAGGTCACAGACGCTGCTCTGCAGGCGCAGGCCACCGCTGCGGATCCGCGAGAAGTCCAGCAACTGCTCGACCATGCGTGCCATCCGCAGCGTGCTGGCCTCCAGGTAGCTCAGTGTCTGCTGCGCACCGGCATTGTCGTCCGGCAGTTCCAGCGACAGCTTGTCGGCACACAGCAGGATGGCCGACAGCGGCGTGCGCAGGTCGTGGGTGAGCACCGCCGCCATGGTCTCGTTGAGCTTCAACGCGCGCTCCAGCGCTTCGTTGCGCGCCTTCAGCAACTRCCGCTGCTGGTAGAGCTCGATGAACACATTGACCTTGCTGAGGATTACCTGCGGTGCCACCGGCTTGTGCAGGAAATCCACCGCGCCGGTCTCGTAGCCCTTGAACACCCGCAACGGATCATCCGGCGAGGCGGTCAGGAAGATGATCGGCACATCCCGACTGCGCTGCGAGCCACGCATCAGCTCGGCGAGCATGAAACCGTCGATCTCCGGCATGTGCACGTCCAGCAGCGCCAGCGCTACCTCATGCTCCAGCAGCAGCTCCAGCGCCTGCGCGCCAGAGTCCGCCAGCAACAGGTTGACGCCCTCGCGGCGCAGCAGCGCCTGCATGGCCACCAGGTTCTGCGGCACGTCGTCGACGATCAGCAGGTTGACCGGCGCCTGCGACTGGGCAGGGTCCGGCGGCAGCAGGTTCATGCAAACAACTCCTTCAGGCGGCGGCACATCAGTTCAAGGGGCAGCACGGCGTCGGCGCCGGCATGCTGCAGGGCAGAGGCCGGCATCATCGATGCCTCGGCCTCCTCGGGGCATTGCAACCAGGCCTGGCCGCCAGCGGCGCGCACGGCGGCCACGCCATCGCTGCCATCGCTGCTGGCACCGGTCAGCAGTATCGCCAGCACACCCGTGCCGAACGCGGCCGCGGCCGATTCGAACAGCGGATCGATGGCCGGCCGCGAGAACAGCACCGGTTCGTCCATCGACAAAGCGATGGCCTGCGTGTCCTCCACCAGCAGGTGGTAGTCCGGCGGCGCGAACGTCACCGTTCCGGCCTGCAGGGGCTGCTTGTCCTCCGCTTCGCGCAGGACCAACGTGCAGTACGGCGCCAGCACCTCGGCGATGCGGCTGGAACGGTCGCGCGGCAGGTGCAGCACCACCAGCACCGGCACCGGCAGGGTGGCCGGCAACGCACCCAGCACGATCTGCAGGGCGGCCACGCCACCGGCCGATGCGCCGATCACCACCACGTCAGGGTGGGACATTGCCGCCATCAGGCCACCTTCCGGTACAGGCGGTGCTCCCGCGAACAGGCTTCGAAGGCATCGTGATGGCGACCGAACTGCAGCGACTCCTTGCTGCCCAGGCCGAGGAAGCCGCGATGCACCAGGGCTTCGCGGAACAGGCCCACCGCCCGATCCTGCAGGTCGCGGTTGAAATAGATCAGCACGTTGCGGCAAGACACCAGGTGCACTTCCGAAAACACCGTGTCGGTGGCCAGGCTGTGGTCGGCAAACACCACGTTGCGGCGCAGCTGGCGGTCGAAGACCGCGCCGTCGTAAGCGGTGCTGTAATAGTCCGACAGTGAAGCGGTGCCGCCGGCGGCGAGGTAGTTCCGGCTGAACTGGGCCAGGCGGTCGATGCCGTAGGCGCCGGCCTCAGCCGTGGCCAGTGCCGCGGGGTTGATGTCGGTGGCGTAGACGATGCTGCGCTCAAGCAGGCCTTCCTCGTGCAGCAGGATCGCCAGCGACCACACTTCCTCGCCGGTACTGCAGCCGGCCACCCACAGCTTCACCGAGGGATAGGTGCGCAGCACCGGTACCACCTGTTCGCGCATCTGCCGGAAATACTCCGGGTCACGGAACATCTCCGAAACCTGCACGGTGAAGAACTGCATCGCCTGGGCGAACAGCTCCGGCTCGTGCAGCAGCCGATGCTGCAGATCCGACAGGCGCTCGCACTCGTAGCGCTGCATGGCCTGGCTGACGCGACGGCGCAGCGAGGACACCGCATAGCTGCGGAAGTCGTAGTGGTAGCGCTGGTACAGCGCTTCCAGCAGTACCTTCAGCTCCAGGTCGAACAGCGCCTGCTCGTTCATTGCCGCTAGCACCAGACCCGGCACAGCGACACCAGTTTGTCCACGTCGATGGGCTTGGCGATGTAGTCGTTGGCACCGGCCTGCAGGCAGCGTTCACGGTCATCGGGCATGGCCTTGGCGGTCAGCGCGATGATCGGCAGGTCCTGCAGGTGGCGCTGCGCGCGGATCTCGCGCATCGCCTGCAGGCCATCCTTCTCCGGCATCATGATGTCCATCAGCACCAGGTCCACCTCGCGCTGGGCCAGGCGGTCGACGGCCTCCTGGCCATTGCGGGCGATCTCCAGCGTCACCCCCAGCGGCTCCAGCACGCTGGACAGCGCGAAGATGTTGCGCACGTCGTCCTCGGCCAGCAGCACGGTGCGTCCATCGAGCACGGTGTCGCGGCGGCGCGCTTCGCGCAGCAGGCGCTGCTGGTCGCTGGGCAGGTTGGCCTCCACGCTGTGCAGGAACAGCGTCACCTCGTCGAGCAGGCGCTCGGGCGAGCGTGCACCCTTGATGATGATGCTCTTGGAGTAGCGGCGCAGGCGCTGCTCTTCTTCGCGGCTGAGGGCACGGCCGGTATAGACGATGACSGGCGGGAAGCCGACATCATCGTTGCCTGCCATGTGCTCGAGCAGGTCGTAGCCACTGCCGTCGGGCAGCGACAGGTCCATCACCATGCAGTCGAAGGTGACCGTGCTCAGCTGCTCCACCGCTGCGGCAAGCGTACCGACAGCAGCGATCTGCAGCTGATCGCGGCCCAGCAGCAGTTCCAGGTTGCGGCGCAGATCGTTGTCGTCCTCCACGATCAGCAGGCGCCGCACGTCGCGCTGGCTGGTCTGTTCAAGCTGTTCGATGGCAGCCACCAGGCGCTCGCGCGTGGTCGGCTTGATCGCAAAGCCGATCGCGCCCAGTTCGCGCGCCACCTGGCCGCGGTCCATGCCCGAGACCACATGCACCGGAATGTGCCGGGTGTCGGGGTTGCGCTTGAGCCGTTCAAGCACGGTCAGGCCCGAGACGTCGGGCAGGCCGATGTCCAGCAGGATGCCGTTGGGACGCAGGTCCGCCGCCAGCGCCAGCGCCTCTTCGGCCGTGGTGGCCACCACGCAGTCGAAATCAAGCTCGTGCGCCAGCGTCACCAGGGCTTCGGCGAAGACCGCATCGTCCTCCACTGCCAGGATCAAGCGTCCCGCATGGTGGCGGCGCCCACGGTCATCGGCCACCGCTGCCACCGGCGCGGCACTGGACCGCTGGGCAAGTGGGGCTGCTGCCACGGGGGTGGCGGGTACCGGCTGCACGGGCACCGGCGCTGCGGCGCCTGCGGCATTCTCGGCCATCGGCGCGCCCTGCAGCGGTAGTTCGAGAATGAAGCAGCTGCCGCGGCCCGGCTCGCTGTCCACTTGGATGTCACCGCCCATGCGCACCGCAAGATCACGCGAGATCGACAGGCCCAGGCCAGTGCCGCCGTAACGGCGGCGGGTGCTGCCATCGGCCTGGCGGAACGCTTCGAAGATCAGCTGCAGCTGGTCGCGTGCAATGCCGATGCCGCTGTCGGCCACTTCGAATCGGATCCGGCCATTGCCGCCGCTGCGAACGTGCAGGCTCACCTTGCCGTGCTCGGTGAACTTGACCGCATTGGCCAGCAGGTTCTTCAGGATCTGCTGCAGGCGCTGGTTGTCGGCCACCAGCTGGCTGGGGGCCAGGCCATCGGACTCGATCTGCAGCGTCAGGCCCTTCTGCCGCGCCATCGGCTCGAAGGTTTCGCGCAGTCGCTGCAGCACGCTGTCGACCACCACCACTTCGTCGGCCAGTTCGACGTGCCCCGCTTCGATGCGCGACAGGTCCAGGATGTCGTTGATCAGCGCCAGCAGGTCGTTGTTCGACGACAGGATGGCGCGGGCGTACTTGACCTGCTCGTCGCTGAGCGAGCCGTCCTTGTTGTCGGCCAGCAGCTTGGCCAGGATCAACGAACTGTTGAGCGGGGTGCGCAGCTCGTGCGACATGTTGGCCAGGAACTCGGACTTGTAGCGCGAGGTGGCGGCCAGTTCATTGCTGTTGCGCACCAGCTGCCCCTGCGCGACCAGCAGCGCCTGCTTCTGCGCCTCCAGCTCGTGGGTGCGCTCTTCCAGCTGCACGTTGCTCTGCTCCAGCTCGGCCTGCTGCTGTTCCAGATGCGTCTGCGACTGCATCAGGCTGCGGCTCTGCTCTTCCAGCTCCTCGTTGGCCACCCGCAGCTCTTCCTGCTGTGCCTGCAGTTCTTCGCCCTGGCGCTGCGACTCTTCCAGCAGCACCACCAGCTGTGCGCGCAGCATCGAGGTGCGCAGGGCCATGCCGATGGTCTCGGCGCAGCGCAGCAGCAGCTCGTCATCCAGCGCCCGCTGTTCGCCAACCGCCGCCCGGCCCAGCTCGAGCACGCCCACGATCGCGCCGTCGCTGCTGACCGGGGCAAGGATCCGTTCACGCACAGGCACGCGCCCCAGGCTGGTCTGCAGCTCCAGCGGCGCCGCTTCATCCCCCTGCAGATGCCGCGCCCGCTGGTCGCGGGCCACCTGCCCTGCCACCCCTTCCTGCAGGCCCAACGTGGCCGGGATGCCGTTCGGCAACGCCAACCCACCGGTCAGCTGCAGGCGTCCGCCTTCCAGCCGGTAGAGCGCACCGACATCGGCACCCAGCTGGGTTGCCAGCGTCGACACCGCCGCTTCGGCGATCTGTTCCGGCCCGAGCTCACCGCGCAGGCTGAGCGCCACCGCGTTCTCCGCCTCCTGCAGCCACAGCGCACGCATCGCCTCGCGTCGCGCCTGGATGGCGCGCGAGGCGATGAGTGCGATCATCAGGAAAGCCGCGCCACCGATCGACCGGTTGACGAACGAGAAGGATGAGTTGTTGCTGGCCGGCGCCACGTTGTAGCCCACCGCCAGCAGTACGCAGGCGCTGACAGCCACCACGAACGGCACCCGGGCGCTGCGCTGGAACACAGTGACGCCGATGGCCATGAAATAGGCCAGCCACACGGCATAGCCCAGGGGTACCACCAGTTCCAGCGCGGCCGTAGCCGCCACCAGTACCGCCGACGTCATCCAGATCCAGCGGTCACGCGTAGTCGCACCAGGACGCATGCAGGTCGGTTCCAGTTTGGAAAAGGGGACTGATGTTACTCCTTGTCGCATTCAGCCGCATACGACCAATGGCACGGGCGTCGCATGCACGTCCTCTTCACACTCCACTGCCTACGTTCTCGTGCCTGACAGAGGTAATACGCATTTCATCGTGGTCGCTGCCGCTTCGACGCCGTCCGTGTTGACGGACCCTTCCCGACAGCTGCGATTGCTGATCGACAGCGTGCGCGACCATGCGCTGTACCTGCTCGATCCCGATGGCATCGTCTGCAGCTGGAACCCCGGCGCCGAACGCATCAAGGGCTACCGATCGGAAGAAGTCATCGGCACCCACTTCGGCCGCTTCTACCTGCCCGCTGATCGCGATACGGGAGAGCCACAGCGCCTGCTGCGGCTGGCGGCGGAATGCGGACACCATGCCGCTGAGGGTTGGCGGGTGCGCCGAGATGGGTCTCCCTTCCGTGCCAGCGTGGTCATCGAGTCGGTGGTCGAGAACGGTGAGCTCGTGGGCTTCGTCAAGATCACCCGCGACATCACCGAACAGTGGCAGGCGCAACGGCTGCTGCGCGATGCGCAGCGGGCGCTGCGCCAGACCCAGCAGTTCGAGACGGTCGGCCAGCTCAGCCGCGGCCTTGCCCATGAGTTCAACAACCTGCTGACCACCATCGTCAATGCACTGGACCTGCTGTCGGCACGCATGGGCGATGACGAGCGTGCCAACACCCTGTTGACCACCGCGCAGGCGGCCAGCGATCGTGGCGCACTGCTGACCCGGCAGCTGCTGGCCTTCAGCACCGGGCAGACCCTGATCCGCGAAACGCTGGACATCAATGCGCGGATCCGCGACTGGTTGCCCGCCCTGCAGGCCACCTGCCCTGCCGGCGTCACCCTGGAAACCGCGCTGGCTGCGGGCCTGCCTGCCATACTCAGTGATACCGTGCAGCTGCAGACCGCGCTCGCCAACCTGGTCGGCAACGCTGCGGACGCTACGGTAGGTGGCGGCCGGGTATTGATCGCCACCGCGCTGGAGCACCGCATGGACCCCGACGCCGACACATCCCGGCAACGGACCTATGTGACGTTGAGCGTCTGCGATGAGGGACACGGCATGGCCCCGGACATCGCCGAACGCGCGACCGAGCCTTTCTTCACCACCAAGGACATCGGCAAGGGCAGCGGCCTGGGCCTGAGCCAGGTGTTCGGATTCACCACCCAGAGCGGCGGCTTCGTAGACGTGTCCACCACGCCCGGTGTTGGCACCACGGTCAGCCTGCTGCTACCCGCCACAGAGGAACCCAACCCATGACCGATGATCCGATCCGCGTACTGATGGTGGAGGACCAGACCGATCTGCGTGAGATGATCGGCCTGGCCCTGCGCGACTTCGGCATCGACGTGGCTACCACGGCCGATGCGCAGGAAGCGGTCGCGCTGCTGCAGGGCGATACGCGTTTCGACGTGGTGTTCAGTGACATCAGCATGCCCAACGGCATGTCGGGCATCGAGCTGAGCGAGCATGTTGCGCGCGACCAGCCGCAGGCGCGGATGATCCTTTCCTCCGGCTACGCACGCTCGCAGTTGCCGCCGCTGCCCGAGCAGGTGGAATTCCTGCCCAAGCCTTACCGCCTGCGGCAGCTGGTGGAGCTGCTCAGGCAGGCCTGAGCCGTTGCCGCCCTGCCAGGCATGGCCTGGCACTACTGGGTAGCGACCGCCGCGCCCCTGCCAGGCATGGCCTGGCACTACTGGGTGGCGACCGCCGCGGCCCCGCCAGGCATGGCCTGGCGTTGCCCAGTCCTCAATAGCGACCCACCAGGTTCAGGTACCAGCCGCGGTGGGTGTAGTCGAACTTCGTCAGGTCGTCACTGAAGTCGGTGAAGTTGTAGCCCACGCCAACCCGGAAGTTGCGGCCGACGTCGCGGTCCACGCCGGCCAGCCAACCCTGCCGGCGACCGCCATCACGCACGTCCAGCAGGCGGTACTCCAGCAGGCCGTGCCATTGGTAGTACAAGTCATAGCGCAGCTGTGCTGCACCGAAGTTCGTGGCTGAATCGAACCACGGACCGGTGCCCCGGCCATAGCGGACCTCGCCTTCGCGTCGGGCCAGCTTGGCCGCCACTTCCCAGCGCTGGTCGATGCGGTACACGCCTTCCAGCGACAACACCTGGGTACGCTGGTCGTAGTCCACGCCGTTGACCTGGCCCATCGTCGACAGGTCGTACAGATAGCTGTAGCGGCCGAACAGCGCCCAGCGGTCATTGTCCCAGGGGCGGTAGGCGAAGCCGAGATTGCCCTCGATGAAGCGGGCGCCGGCCACCGGGTTGATCGCATCGTCGGTGTCGGCGTAGTTGAACCGCGCAGCGATCCGCCAGCTGTCATTGAGACGGTGGCTGAGGCGGTTGGTGCTGACCCATTGCGTGCGGCGCTCGGCACCGGTGTCGCGACGCCACTCCAGCTTGCTCTGCCACTCGGTACCCGGCGACGTGCGGCCGCCGGACAGGCTGACGGCCTTGCGGTCGACCTGGCCACTGCTCGCATCCAGCTTGCCGTCGCTGAGGGTGAAGCCCGCGTTCCAGCCCACCGCCGGATAGAAATCCATGCCGAAGGTGTTGGCCAGGCCGGATTCCTGGCCGGATTTGAGGAACTGGCTCTCGTTGAACACGTTGACCTGGTCGGATAGGCGCCAGCGCTGGCCCAGCGTCCAGCCATCCTGCGCATTCGGGCTGAACAGCGGGTCGTATTCACTGCGATCGGTGGACTGGGTGAACGCACCATAGAAGCTGTGCTGCGGGGTCAGCTTGTACTCGGCATTGACCTGCGCGGCACTGCCCCGATCACCATCGCTCACCTCCGCGCCGATCGTGGACAGGTTGGCGAAGGTGTAGGTACCACCGGCGACCACCGCATCATTGTCCGCGTAGCGGCCATGATCGTCATCGACGGTCAGCTGGCCGCCACCATAGATGTCCAGCGCGGTGCCGATGCGATGGGTGTAGCGCGCTGCCGCCAGCACACCAGCATTGCTGCCGATGCCGCGGTCTTCCTGAACCCGGCGCAGCTCGGCCGACACGCGGTCGTTGTCACGCCGCGGTCTTCCTGAACCCGGCGCAGCTCGGCCGACACGCGGTCGTTGTCAC
>NZ_JBFTNR010000037.1:0-12561 GCF_056665995.1 Stenotrophomonas sp. 05L44_2 | reverse complement strand
CGCTGGCGCCGGGTGCCAGTCCGTCGCAGCTGGGCAGCGTGGGCGACCGCGGTAGGGACGCGGGCAACAGCAGCAGTTTCAACAACCAGGTCGGTAGCGGCAGCAGCAGTGGTAGTGGCAGCAGCGCCGGCAGCCTGAACCTGCCGCAGCGCCAGTCGGGCAACGTCAGCATCAGCCTGGAAGTGGAAGGCGATCGTGTCGGCGTATCGGCGGTGGAGGAAACCAACACGCTGCTGGTGCGTTCGACACCGCAGGCCTGGCGCTCGATCCGCGAGGTGATCGAAAAGCTGGACGTGATGCCGCTGCAGGTACACATCGAAGCACAGGTGGCCGAAGTCGGGCTGACCGGCGACCTGAAGTACGGCGTCAACTGGTTCTTCGACAATGCCGTGGCGGGGCGCGCGCTGACCGGCGCGCTGTCCGGGTTGACCCTGCCAGCAGCGGCCGGCGGCTCCTGGAACACCTTCGCCGGTGCGGTGACCGGCACCGATGGCGCCGGCTGGGCGTTCACCGGGCACAACGGTGCAGCCGTGGTCAGTGCGCTGGACAAGGTCACCGACGTGCGCCTGCTGCAGACGCCCTCGGTGTTCGTGCGCAACAACGCCGAAGCCACCCTCAACGTGGGCGACAAGGTGCCGATCAACACCACCACGGTCAACACCGGCATCGGCACCAGCAGCTACAGCTCGGTGCAGTACATCGACACCGGCGTGATCCTCAAGGTGCGCCCGCGCGTAACCCGTGACGGTACGGTGTTCCTGGATATCGTGCAGGAGATCAGCAGCGCATCGGACGTGCCGGAGAACTGCAATCCGCAGGAGCGCAACTGCAATCCGCGCATCTCCACCAAGAAGCTGGCCACCGAGGCGGCGGTGCAGAGCGGGGACACCATCATGCTGGCCGGCCTGATCACCGATTCGGCCACCGATGGCAGCAGCGGCATTCCCGGCCTGAGCCGGATTCCGGTACTGGGCGCGCTGTTCGGCCAGAAGAGCCGCACCAGCCGTCGTTCGGAAGTGATCGTGCTGCTGACCCCGACCATCGTCCGCAACGGCCAGGAAGCCCGCACCCTGACCGACGAGTACAGCCAGCGCTTCCGCGCGATGGAACCGCTGAACCAGCCGCGCGCAAAGAAGTAAGGGGGGGAGGGCAGGCCTGCGCCCGGGTAACACGCCATCGCATGCGCGCTGTCGCTCCCACGCTTCGCTGCGCGAACCGTGGGCCCCGCTTACCAGCTTCCAGACCCCCGCCGCTTTGCGGCCGCCCCCTGACTGGTGTCCGCGGCATGGATGCCGCGGCCAAGCCTCCAGGGATGGATTCACGGCGTCCCCCGCCACCGGACCCACCCCGCCATTCCCAGGAAGCCAGCTTTTGCTGTTGCCGTTGCTGCGGCCTCTGCGGGTGCCGGGTGCAACCCGGCCGACACCCACCCGATGCTACGCTGTGGCCACCGACAACCACGGAGGCGGGATGGGGGCGATCGTGTTGTTGCCGCTGGGCGTGGACGACGCGGTACTTGACCGCTGCCTGGCCGCGCTTGATGCCGGTACCGCAGCGGGGACATCGATCTGGCTGGCCGATGACGCACAGGCTGGGCCACGTGCACAGGCGGTGGTCGAACACTGGCTGGCACATACGCCGTTGCAGGCCGAATACACCCGCCGCGCGCGGCCGCTGGGCGAGGTTGCCCACCTGGACGAAATGCTGCGTGCCTGCGATGGCCTGGACGTGGCGGTGCTGGCCCCGGACAGCGTACCTGCGCCGGGATGGCTGCAGCAGCTGCAGGCCACGTTTGCACGCGACGCGGCCATTGCCACGGCCACGCCGTGGTGCAACGTGGGCGAAACCGCGGCGTGGCCGCGCTTGGGCGAGCTCAACCCCGAACCGGGCGACCCGGCGCTGTTGGCACATGTCTGCGCCGCACTGCCGAACCTGCATCCTGAACTCCCTTCGGCGGTCACCCACGCCGTGCTGGTTCGCGCCAATGCTCGGCGGCGCGCCGGTGGCCTGGATACAGAAAGCTACCTGGGCTGGAACGCGGCGCTGGTCGATCTGAGCCTGCGCATGGCTGGTCTCGGTTGGCGCAACGTGTTGTGCGAAAACGCCTTCGTCAGCCGTGCCAGTGAAGCGCCCAGCCGCGACGGCGATCTGGAAGCACTGGCCGCGCGCTGGCCGGGCTGGGTACCGCGGCTGGCTGACTTCCTGATGCACGACCCGCTGCACACGCTGCGCCAGGACCTGCAGCACGGCCTGCAGCAGGCGATAATGCCGCGCGGGCAGGGCGACCTGTTCGTCCCGCCATCACCGTTGGAGCCGCCTGTTTGAATTCCGCCATTGCCGCCATCGTCGTCACCTACCAGAGCGGCAGTACCATCGATGCCTGCCTGTCGCGGCTGCGCCAGGCGCAGGACGTAGCCGAGATCCGGGTGGTCGACAATGGATCGCTGGATGACACCCTGGAAGTCGTGCAGCGCCACGCCAGCCATGATCCGCGTGTACGTTTCATCGCCAACCCGGACAACCCCGGTTTTGCCGCAGCCAACAACCAGGGCGTTGCCGATTCACGCAGCCCGTGGCTGGCCTTCATCAACCCCGACCTGATGGTCGAAGTCGATACGCTCGCCGCACTGCGAGACCGCGCCGGTGCGGTGGGCGACAGTCTGCTGGGGGTGGAGCAGGTGGACGAGCAGGGCCAGGCCGATGAAGCGGTACGGCGCCGTGATCCGGACTTCCTTGCCATGCTGCGCTCGCCCGGTCGTGGCGCGCGGTTGGCCATTGCCCGCGACCCGGCGCAGCCGTTGCAGCAGGTGCCGGCGTTGTCCGGTGCGCTGCTGCTGATGCCCCGCGCCCTGTTTGATCGCATCGGCGGCTGGGATGCCGGCTACCGGCTGCACGCCGAAGACCTCGACCTGTGCCGCCGCGTGCGTGAGGCCGGTGGCGTGGTTGCCATCGCCAACGACCTGAAGGTGACCCACGTGCGCGGGGTGTCCAGCCGCTCGCGCCCGTTCTTCGTTGAATGGCACAAGCACCGCGGGCTATGGCGCTATTTCAGCAAGTTCGAAGCGCCGCAGCGGTCGTTGCCGGTGCGGGTGGCGGTGTGGGGGGCGATCTGGGCCCATGCACTGGTGCAGGTGCCGAGGTTGCTGCGCAGGTCGCTGTAGCGCGCTGCCACAGGATCATCCACGCATGGCGTGGATCGACTGCAGAGCGCGTGAGGGCGCCACCTCCAGCACGGACCCCGGTTCACCCGAACGGGCGCATAATTCCCCCATGCCTATCATCCAGTCCCTGCTCGACACCGACCTGTACAAGTTCACCATGATGCAGGCGGTGCTGCACCAGCACCCCGGCGCGCAGGTTCAATACCGTTTCAAATGCCGCACCCCCGGTATCGAGCTGGCCCGCTACATCGACCAGATCGATGAGGAGATCGACCACCTGTGCAGCCTGCGCTTCAGCAATGAAGAGCYGGATTACATGCGTGGCCTGCGCTTTGTGAAGCCCGATTTCGCCGACTTCCTCGGCCTGTTCCACCTGGACCGCAAATACATCCAGCTGCGCGCGTCGAAGACGGTGCCCGGCGAGATCGAACTGGACATCACCGGTCCATGGCTGCACACGATCCTGTTCGAAGTGCCGCTGCTGGCGATCATCAACGAAGTGTGGTTCCGCAACACCACCACGGCGGATTTCGCCGAAGGCGAACGCCGCCTGCAGGCCAAGGCCGCGCTGCTGCGCGATACCCCTGGTTTCGAGCAGTGCCGCATCGCCGACTATGGCAGCCGCCGCCGCTACTCGCGCGATTGGCATGCCCGCCTGCTGCCGCTGCTGCGCGATGCGCTGGGCCCACAGCTGGTCGGCACCAGCAACGTGCACTTCGCGCGCCTGTACGGCATGACGCCGCACGGCACCATGGCCCACGAGTACCTGCAGGCGTTCCAGGCACTGGGCCCGCGCCTGCGCGATTCGCAGGTGGCGGCGCTGGAGTCGTGGGCGCGCGAGTACCGCGGCGACCTTGGCATCGCCCTGTCCGACGTGGTCGGGCTGGATGCGTTCCTGCGCGACTTCGACATGTATTTCTGCAAGCTSTTYGACGGCGYSCGCCAYGATTCCGGCGACCCSTTCGWCTGGGGCGACCGCATGCTGGCCCACTTCCAGCTGCGCCGCGTCGACCCGCGCAGCAAGGTACTGGTGTTCAGCGATGGGCTCGACATCACCAAGGTGATGCGCCTGTACGACTACTTCCGYGGCCGCTGCCAGSTGGCSTTCGGYGTGGGCACCMACCTGACCAACGATCTGGGGCCGACCCCGCTGAACATCGTCATCAAGATGGTCCGCTGCAACGGCCAGCCGGTGGCCAAGCTCAGTGACTCGCCGGGCAAGAGCATGTGCGATGACCCGGGCTACCTGTCCTACCTGCGGCAAGTGTTCGAACTGCCTCCTGAAACGGGCCCTAGCGTCACATAGTGACGCTCTGCGTCAGTTGCTTCATCCGGCTTGCTGCGCGTCTTTGTGATGCGTATCACATTTACGTGGCCGAACTTCACGAGATCGCTTACGATCCGCGTACAGGATGTTTGCAGGTCTTGAGGGAGTTCTGCGGTGAAGGTTCTTTCTGTTTTCGGTACCCGTCCTGAAGCAATCAAGATGGGGCCGCTGGTAAAGGCGCTGGGTGAGGCGCCGGATATCGAATCCATCGTCTGCACCACAGGCCAGCATCGGGCGATGCTGGACCAGGTGATGTCGCTGTTCGAGATCACCGCCGATCACGATCTTGATGTGATGGTTCCCAACCAGACCCTCAACGGCCTGTGCGCCAAGCTGTTCGAGCGCCTGGATGCGTTGTATGCGCAGGTGCGACCCGATCGCGTGCTGGTCCACGGTGATACCACCACGGCGATGACCGCTGCAGTCGCTGCCTTCCATCACCGCATTCCGGTGGGACACGTCGAAGCGGGCCTGCGTACCGGCGACATCACCCGGCCGTGGCCGGAAGAGATGAATCGCCGCGTCATCGATGTCGTCTCTGATTTCCTGTTTGCCCCCACACCAAGTTCCCGCGCCAACCTGGAACGCGAACACCTCGGCGGCCGGATCCTGGTGACCGGAAACACCGTCATCGACGCCCTGCAGCAGACCGTACAGCAGCTCGATCGCGACCCGGCACTGCGCGCCCGCGCCGATGCGCCCTTCCAGATGCTTGATCCCGAGCGTCGCCTGCTGCTGGTCACCGGCCATCGCCGCGAGAGCTTCGGCCAGGGCTTCCTGGACATCTGCCGCGCACTGGCCGAGCTGGCCCAGCGCGAAGACCTGCAGGTGCTCTATCCGGTGCACCTCAACCCCAACGTGCAGGGCCCGGTGAATGCCGAGCTGGGCCATCTGGGCAACGTGCACCTCGTGCCGCCGCAGGATTACCTGAGCTTCGTGCGCCTGATGCAACGCGCCGACGTGATCCTTACCGACTCCGGCGGTGTGCAGGAAGAAGCGCCAGCGCTGGGCAAGCCGGTGCTGGTGATGCGCGATGTAACCGAGCGCCCGGAGGCGGTCGATGCCGGGGTGGTGAAGCTGGTCGGCACGGCGCCGACGCGGATCGTCGATGCCGTCAACGCCGCGTTGCAACAACCATCACATGCAACCCGTTTCGACCCCGACGCCAGTCCTTACGGTGATGGCCGAGCCAGTGCGCGCATCGTGGCGGCCCTGCGCGGACATCCACTGCCCGAATTTGCTACCGGCCACCGCAGTGCCGGCCCCGTTCCCACCCCTCTACAAGAAGTGACGCCATGACCCAGACCGGCCGACGTAGCTTCCTCGTTGTTTCCTCCGTGCTGGCCCTGGCGAGCTCCGCTGCCGCTGGCGCTGCCGACAGCGCTGCCGGCCAGTTCACCGAATGGACCGGGGACAGYACGGTAAGCCGGCAGATGACGCTGCGCCAGCTTGGCTTCCGCCAGCCGCTGGTGCTCAGCGGGCAGGAGAGCCAGCGCGAGGTCTACCTGCCCGTACCTGTGGGCGTGCCGACCCGCGATGCGCAGCTGCAGCTCGATGGCCGCTATGTGCGTGGCCATACCGGGCGCACGTCCGGGCTATGGTCGGTCGATGGCGATCCGATGGCGGCACGTTCGATCACCGATGCGCAGGGCGACGCCAGCCAGCTGCTGGCCATTGACGGCGAGCCCCGCGAGAACGGCTTCGTCCGCGTCGGCGTGGGCTGGTGGTCGATCGTTTCCGACTACCGCTGCGCGGACCAGAGCGCGCCAGCCAACGTGCTGCGGCTGTCGCCGGATTCGCGCTTCAGCTATCGCTTCGATGGACGTGCGGTGGACACCGTGGCCAAGGCCTGGGGCGCACTGCCGCCGCGCGTGCGCCTGCTGGTGGAGGGCAAGGCGCTGCAGGCATCGACCTACGATGCGGCGTGGCGCATCGGTGCAGCATTGCAGACCGGAGGCAAGCAGGTTGACGTGGTCGCGCTGCCCAAGGTCGGTGACAGCGTGGACCTGACCGGCATCAACATTCCCGCCAGCCTGCAGGGCGTGCCTGCCTATGCGGCGCTGGCGGCCGGTGAGCGCGCGCACGCGATCAAGGATCTGGCCGAAGTCGGCGCGCTGTTGTCGCTGCGTGACAGCGGCCCGCTCGCCGCCGATGTGATGATCGGCAGCGATGCGCTGCGCAATGGCGTACGCGCTGCACTGGATGCGCTGGCCGCGCAGGTCGGGGCCAGCGGCGCCGATGCCGCCAGTGCATTCAGCACCTGGCGGGCGGCCGACATGGCGGCATTGGAAAAGCCGGTGACCAATGCCTCGGTGAGCGTGACCACTGTTGCCGGACGGCCGACCCTGGTGGTCGACCCCGCGGCCGGGGGCAAGGTGGCAGGCTTGCTGTCCGAGCAGTGGCGCAACTATGCACTGGGGCGTTCACTGCAGGTCACGCAGGCGGTCGCACCCGCGATGGAAGGGGATCGCGTACTGCTGAGCCGGCTGGGCAACATCGCCGGTACGCAGGACATCGTCACTCGTGGCGATCGCAGCGCCACCTTTGAACTGGGTGCATTGTCGGCCGATGGCCGGTTGCCGGAAGAAGTGGTGCTGGATGTATCGGCTGCGCCCAATGCGGCCGGGCAGGGCGCGGTTGCGACGATCTACTTCAACGACTACCTGCTGGGGGCCAAGGTGCTGTCGGCCGATGGCAAACCGCAGCGGCTGGTTGCCAAGGTACCCACCTACGCGCTGTCGGCCCGCAATGAAGTGCGGGTCAGCTTCCTGCGCCAGCCGGCGCGGCCTTACTGCCATGATCCCGCCACCGCGTTCCCGGTGTCGATCCTGCCCAGCAGCCACCTGAAGCTGGCCAAGCGCACGCTTGGCGCAGACTTCATCGGCGCGGCCAGCCAGCTGGCGCATGCCAATGAAGTGTTCGTGCCGGCTACCTGGCTGCAGGATGCACCGGCCTCGCTGGCCAAGGTCATCGCCATTGCCAGCGCGGTGGGGGCATCGCCGGAAGCGGCCAGCCTCAAGGTAGTGGATGCGGGCGCGGCGATCAGTCCGACCAGGCCTTACCTGGCCTTCGCCCTGGCGCCGTCCGGTGTCTCCTTGGCGGGCCTGAAGAATGGCCAGCTGGTGATTGCCGGCAAGCCGCAGCCGCTGCTCGATCTGAGCGGCCTGCAGCGGGCGGCCGCCGTGCAGGTCGCCTCGGCAGGCGGGCAGATCGGTGTGCTGTACAGCGACCTGGGCACCGAGGGACCGGTGCTGGCTGCGCCGTTCCGGTTGCTGCGGGGTGACCTGGCGGTGATCGATGGCAGCGACGTCGTGCGCGATTTCGACAGCCAGGACCCCTATGGTTCGCGGATCGCCCAGGAAGGCAATCCGCAGTCGAAGTGGGAACAGCACATGGTGTGGCTGCTGCTGCTGGTCGGCGTGGTGGTGTTCGCACTGGCCGCTGCCCGCATTACCCAGGTCCGCCGTCGCCGCAAGTCTGCCAACGTCGGGCATTGACCGGACGTGGACGGTCTGTTCTGGAACATCCAGCTGGCCAACYACTACGCTGCCCTGGAGACAGTGGCAGCGGCGGTGGCCGTGCTGATCCTGATTTCCAGCCTCGATGACCTGTTCATCGACGTCTGGTACTGGGTCCGCGAAAGCTGGCGCACGCTGACGGTCAAGAAGCGCCGTGAGTACAAGCCGCTGACCCAGCAGGACCTGCTGCAGCGGCCGGAACAGCCGCTGGCGATCATGGTGCCGGCGTGGATGGAATACGACGTCATCGCGCAGATGGTGGAGAACATGATCGATGTGCTCGACTATCGCGAGTACATCGTATTCGTCGGGACCTATCCCAACGACCAGCAGACCATCGACGAAGTCGAGCGCATGCGCCGGCGCTACAAGCGTCTGCGCCGCGTGGAAGTGCCGCATGACGGCCCCACCAGCAAGGCCGATTGCCTGAACTGGTTGATCCTGTCGATCTTCGACTACGAAAAGCGCCACGACATGGAGTTCGCCGGCGTCATCCTGCACGACAGTGAAGACGTGCTGCACCCGATGGAACTGCGTTTCTTCAACTACCTGCTGCCACGCAAGGACATGATCCAGTTGCCGGTGACCTCGCTGGACCGCGAGTGGTACGAACTGGTGGCGGGCGTGTACATGGATGAGTTCGCCGAATGGCATGCCAAGGACCTGGTGGTCCGCGAGAGCGTGTCCGGCATGGTGCCGTCGGCGGGCGTGGGCACCTGTTTCTCGCGACGTGCGCTGCTGGCGCTGAGCGAGGCCACCGGCAACCAGCCGTTCAATACAGACAGCCTGACCGAAGACTATGACGTCGGCGCACGGTTGGCGACGATGGGAATGCACTCGATCTTCGCCCGCTTCCCGGTGCAGTTCCTGGTGCGGCGACCGTCCTGGTTCGGCTGGGGGCCGGTGCGTGAGCGCACCCAGCAGATGGCGCTGTGCGTACGCGAGTATTTTCCCGACAACTTCCGTGCGTCCTACCGGCAGAAGGCGCGCTGGGTACTGGGTATCGGCCTGCAGAGCTGGGAAACGCTGGGCTGGYGCGGCTCGCTGGCGACCAAGTACCTGCTGGCGCGCGATCGCAAGGGCATCATCACCTCCTTTGTCAGCATCATCGCCTACCTGATCTTCCTGCAGCTGCTGCTGTTCTGGCTGCTGAAGATGACCGGTGTGTGGAACCTGCAGTACCCCAGCGTGTTCCAGGCGGGCAGCTGGCAGATGAACGTGGCGCTGCTGACCACCGCTGCCCTGGCCACCCGCGTGGTGCAGCGCTTCTACTTCGTCAACCGGCTGTATGGCTGGGAACACGCGTTGATGTCGATCCCACGCATGGTGGTCGGCAACATGGTCAATTTCATGGCCACCGCGCGCGCATGGCGGATGTTCCTGGCCTATCTGTTTTTCGGCAAGCGCATGGTCTGGGACAAGACCATGCATGAYTTCCCCGATGCCGCAGCACTGGTGCAGACCCGCAAGCGCCTGGGTGAACTGCTGACCACTTGGCAGGCCGTCGAGCCCGAGCGCCTGGAACAGGCGCTGCAGCAACAGCAAGGCGGGCGCCAGCAGCCTCTGGGCCGGATCCTGTTGTCGCAGGGCTGGCTGGATGATGAAACGCTGGCCGAGGCGATTGCCTTCCAGGGCGACCTGCAGCGTGCGGTGATCGACGTCGATTATCTGGGCCGGGGCGGGTTCCCGGTCAGCGTCGACGCCTGCGTGCAGTGGCGCATGCTGCCGTTGCCGCCCCTGCAGGAAGGTACCCTGCGGCTGGCCGTGGCCAATCCACTGTCGGAGGCCGCACTGGACCTGTTGAAGCAGGAAACCGGCAACGCCCAGGTCGAGCAGAGCATTGCCCGCGAAAGCGAGATCAACGCTGGCCTGCGCATGATCAGTGGCGCCGAGCTTTGGCGCATCGATACCGTGCCGTTGCTGGGCGACCTGCTGGTGGAAATGCGCCTGATCGACCATGCGCATTTCGAGATCGCACTGGATGAGTATAAGCCCCAGCGTGATGGACGCATCGGCGACTACCTGGTCAAGCGGGGCATCGCCACCGAAGACGCCATCGCCCAGGCGATGGAAGAACAACGCCGCCGCGCGGCGATGCTGCAGTCGCCGCCTCCCGGAGTTGCAACGGTATGAAGACCTCGCTGCTGTCCACCGTCATCGCCGTTGCCCTGGYGGCCGCTGCCCCGGCATACGCGCAGGCCGACGTGCCATTGCCGCTGTCCGGGCCCGCCTACCGCATGGCCGAGCAGGCGTTCGCCGCCTACGAGCGTGGCGATTACAGCACGGCCCTGAGACAGGCCGGCGAAGCATCGCGGCTGCGGCCGGATGTGGTGCGCCTGCGGTTGCTGCAGATCTATTCGCTGCAGAAGCTCGGTCGCAGTGATGAGGCACGCCAGCAGGCGCGGCGTGCGCTGGATGCGGGGCTGAAGGATCCGGCATTACCGGGGCTGGCCACCGCGCCGGCGGCCGCTGCTGCCAGCGGCGGTGGTACCCGCGCCGTGCCGGCGGCACGACAGACGCCGGCTGAGCGCGCTTACCAGCAGGCATTCGCCATCGCGACCGAAGCCTATACCGCCTACAACAACGACCAGATGGTGGTGGCCGCCAGCAAGGCCGAACAGGCCTTCCGTCAGCAGCCGCAGCAGGGCGCATGGGCGATGCTGTGGGTCGCCTCGCTGGAAGCGCAGCAGCAGTTGGAGCAGGCCGACGCTGCGGCGGCTACAGCACTGCAGCTGGGCGCACCGAATGTGGCAGATCTACGCGCCAAGCGCGTGGCATTGGGCCGTCAGCGTGCAGTGAAACCGGCACAGGAAGGCTACCAGGCGCTGATATCGCAGGATTTCCGGGCCGCCGTCGGGTTCGCCCGCGAAGCGGTGGCACGTGCGCCCGACGTCGCCTCGCACCGCCTGCTGCTGATGACCACGCAGTTGCTCGATGGGCAGCTGGCAGAAGCCGAGCGCACCGCCGACCAGGCCCTGGACAACGATGCCGACGATACCGTCGCCCTGGTGATGCGGGCCTATCTGCGCCAGCGCCAGGGCAACACTGCCCAGGCCAACGCCGATTTCGACGCGGCCCTGCAGCAGGACTGGCTCGATGACCAGCAGCGCCGAAACGTGCGCCTGCTGGCGGTGGACGCCGCGGTGGCTGCCGGTGATCGCAACCGTGCCACCGCGCTGCTGGCGCCGCTGCAGGCCGATCCCCTGGACGACGTAGACGCGTCCTCACGGCAGGGCATCCGCGAGGCGGTGACCC
Organism: Stenotrophomonas sp. 05L44_2; assembly: GCF_056665995.1. Lineage (NCBI taxonomy): Bacteria > Pseudomonadati > Pseudomonadota > Gammaproteobacteria > Lysobacterales > Lysobacteraceae > Stenotrophomonas > Stenotrophomonas sp. 05L44_2. The sequence continues at coordinate 1,300 of NZ_JBFTNR010000037.1, read as the reverse complement.
AGCGCGAAAAGGCGATCCGTGGCGCACGCGCCGGCCAGACCCTGACGCTGCAGTCCTATCCGGCGCCGTTCCAGCAGTGCCGCGATACGCCTTACGGTACCCAGTGCGAACTGATGCCCGCCGATCTGCAGGGCGAAGTCGGCCCGGCACAGCGCGCCTATGCGGCCTATGGCCGGCAGGATTACCAGCAGGCCATCAGCGAAGCGCGCCAGGCCGTGCAGGAAACTCCGGACAGTGCGACCTTGCAAGGGCTGCTGACCACGGCCCTGGCCGCCGGCAACCGCAGCCAGCAGGGCGAGGCGCGCCAGCGCCTGGACAGCGCGCTGGCCACCCACCCCGATGATGCGGGCCTGCTGATGCAGCGTGGCTACCTCCATCAGGCGGCGCGCGAACCGGCGCTGGCGCTGGCTGACTTCCGAGCCGCCGAGGCCACCGGCAAGGCGCCCAAGACGGTGATGATGGACCAGGCCTATGCCAGTGCCGCCAGCGGCGATCACCGCCAGGCCGTGACCCTGCTGCGCGGCGCGATCGACGCTGCCGACGCCGGCCAGCTGCCACTGGACAAGGCGCAGCGCTACAACACGCGCAGTGCCATCGCCGGCTACTCGCGCGACTGGGGCGTGACCGCCTCGGCCGGCTACCGTGGGTCGCGCCAGGCGGCCACCAACCTGGGCGGGGCATCGATCAGCACGCCCGGCGCTTCGGTGTTCAGCACCCTGGAAGCCTTCTGGCGGCCGCAGGCCACCAACAACCAGCACGGCACGCTGGAAGCCTACGCGCGCATCGCCAATACCTTGTACGACGAAGGCGGTACGTTCGAATCGTTGCTGTTCACCGACCCCTGCACCGGGCAGGCGACGCCGGACAACCGTGAACGTGCCGAGCGCCTCAGCCGTTCGCGTTCGATCGCCGGCTGGCCGTCCACCGTCGGTTCGTTCGGCGTGCGCTATGCCTTCGGCCAGACCGGCCTCAGCGTCGGCCTGGAACGCCGCCAGTTCCTCGGCAGCGCGACCCGGCGCGGCGGCATCTATGCCGACTCCGCCGCCATGCGCTGCCAGATCCAGATCGAATCCGAACGCCCGCTGCAGGCCAACCTGCTGGCCCGTTACCGGCTCAACGACAGCGCCGGTGGCTGGATGACCTACGCCACCTACGGGTTCTACAACGGCACCGGCGTGCGCACCGACGTCAGCCAGTGGTGGACGGTCAGTGGCTATGCCCAGGCCGGCCTGAGCTGGGATGACAACCGCGCCCACTTCACCGTCGATGCGCTCGATGCCAACGGCGCCCCGTCCCAGCG
>NZ_JBFTNR010000036.1:0-11443 GCF_056665995.1 Stenotrophomonas sp. 05L44_2 | reverse complement strand
GGACTGCAGGATGGACGGCTGCGGTGAGCAGGGTTTGTGGCGAATTTGAAGTGGGTGTGAAGTCAGCGCCGCAGACGCTGGCCCGGTATCGCCAGCGGCAGCCACAGGCTGGCCACGGTGCCGCCGCCTTCGCGCGGCTGCAGGCTGGCGCGGCCGTCATGCAGGCGCACAACTTCCTGCACGAAGGGCAGGCCGAGGCCGGAACTGCGGCGGCCGGTGCCGGGTCGGGCCAGCGAATAGAAGCGCTCGAACACGCGCTCGCGTGCGTAGTCGGGAATGCCCGCGCCACGGTCGGCAACCTGCAGGCGTACGCCCTGCCCGTCCAGTTGGGCATCCAGTTGCACCTGTGCCCCGGGCGGCGAGAACGCAATGGCGTTGTCGATCAAGTTGTGCAGCGCTTGCCGCAGCAGATAGCCATCGCCCTGCACGCGCAGGTCGGGCACCTGCTCGATATGCAGCTGGACACCTGCGGCCTGCGCGCGTACCTGCGCCGCCGCCGCGGCTTCCTGCAGCAGCACCGGCAAGGCGATCGGATCACGGGTCTGCAACCACCCGTGCTGCTCGACCTCGGCCAGCGCCAGCAGCTTGTCGATGGTTTCAGTCAGCCGTTCCTGCTGGTCGACGATGCTGCGTGCGAAATGCGCACGGTCGGCGTCGGCCATCGGCTCCTGCAGCAGTTCGGCGGCACCGCGGATCGCCGCCAACGGGCTTTTCATCTCGTGGGTCAGCGATTGCACGTACTGCTCGACGTACGCCTTGCCTTCCAGCTTGCGCCGCATGGTCTCCAGCGCCTGGCCAAGATCGCCGATCTCGTCGCTGYGCCGCTTCGGCGGCGGCACCGGTTCACCGGCGCTGACCGCACGCGCATAGCGGCTGAGCTGGCCCAGGCCGTTGGTCAGCCACATCGTCACCAGCACGCCCACCAGCGCCGACAGGCCGATCAGCCACGCACCGCGCTCGATGATGGCGCGCTGGCTGGCGGCGATGAACGGATCGATGCTGCGGTTGGGCTGGGCCAGGCTGAGCACGCCGATCAGTGTGCTGCCATCGGCCGGGTCATACACCGGCGCGGCCACGTGCATCACCGTGTTGCTGTCATCGCCCGGCGTTTCCGGGCTGGAGCGCGCACCGTATTCGCCGCGCAGGGTGCGATAGACATCGTTCCAGCGCGAATTGTCGCGGCCCACGTCGCGGCCCAGCGAATCGTAGATCACGATGCCCTTGGCGTCGGTGATCGTCACCCGGTAGTCCAGCGCACGCTTGGGGAAGCGCCAGACCATCGCCTTCAGGTCGCGCTGCCGGGCCTTGGCCAGGTTGCGGGTGAAGGTGCCGTTGCGGATGGTGCCGGCCTTGACGTCGGCGGCGGCCATTTCCGCCAGCACGTTGGCCGCATCCACCAGGGTCGATTCCATCGCCTGGCGCACACCCGGCTTCACTTCGTTGACGAACACACGCATCACGAAGAACGCGGCGATGCCAACGATCAGGAAGAAGCCCAGGAACAGTTTCAGGACCAGACGCACGCGTCAGACCTCCAGGGCGTAGCCGAGGCCGCGATGGGTGCGGATCGGYTCACCGCTGGCGCCGGCCGCACGCAGCTTGGCGCGCAGYGTCTTGACGTGGGTGTCGACSGTGCGGTCGGCGCTGTCGGCGGCGCTGTCCCAGCCACGGTCCATCAACTGGGCACGGCTGAGGATCGCGCCGGGGCGCTGCAGCAGCGCCTCCAGCAACGCATATTCGTAGCGGGTCAGGTCCAGCGCATGGCCCTGGAAGCGGATGCGGCGGCCATCGCGATCGATGGCGAAGGCACCGTGTTCCTGCCAGCCGCTCTCGACGGACGGGGCCACCGCAGCGGGCGTGGCACGCCGCAGCCGGGCACGCACCCGCGCCACCAGCTCGCGCGGCGAGAACGGCTTGGCCATGTAGTCGTCCGCCCCCAGCTCCAGGCCCAGTACGCGGTCGAGTTCGTCGTTGCGGGCGGTCAGGAAGATCACCGGCACCTGCGCCACCGGCCCCGTCAGGGCCCGCAGCCGGCGGCAGACCTCGAAACCACTGAGGTCCGGCAGGCCGACATCCAGCACCACCAGGTCGATATCGCCGGCCTGCAGCTGCTGCAGCGCCTGCCCGCCCAGCAGGCAATGGCTGGCAGCGTAGCCTTCGCTGCGCAGCGCATAGAGCACGGTTTCGGCGATGGCCGCTTCGTCTTCGACCACCAGGACATGGGTAACAGGGGCTGTCATGGCGCGCAGCATAGCCGCTGYGGCCCTTGCCCCGTACACTGCCGCCCATGAACTATCGCCACGCCTTCCACGCCGGCAACCACGCCGATGTCCTCAAGCACATCGTGCAGCTGGCCCTGATCGACAGCTTCAAGCGCAAGGACAGCCCGTTCTTCGTGCTCGACACCCACGGCGGTGCCGGCCGTTACCTGCTGGCCAGCGAAGAAAGCCGCAAGACCCTGGAAGTCGAATCCGGGGTCATGCGGCTGATGGCCCAGCCCAAGCTGCCGGAGGTGGTCGAGCGCTACCTCAAGGCGGTGCAGGCCGACAATCCGGTCGGCGCGATGATCGCCTACCCCGGCTCGCCGCTGCTCAGCGCGCAGGCCATGCGCCCGCAGGACCGCATGGCGGTGTGCGAGCTGCAGGAGGATGAGGCCGCTTCGCTGAAGACCCTGTTCGCCCATGACAGCCGCGTCGGCGTGCACCCCGGTGACGGCTATGCGCTGCTGCGCTCGCTGCTGCCGCCCAAGTCCAACGGTGCCAAGATCGGCCGCGGCCTGGTCCTGATCGACCCGCCCTACGAAGCCCAGGACGCCGAGTACCAGGCGATCCTTGCCGCGCTGGCCGAGACCCTGGCGCGCTGGCCGCAGGCCACCTGTGCGGTCTGGTTCCCGATCAAGCAGCGCCGCACCATCCTGCATTTCCTGCGCAAGGCCACCGCACTGCCGGTGAAGTCGGCGATGACCATCGAGTTCCTGGTCCGCCCGGACGACTCCCCGCTGCGCCTCAACGGCAGCGGCATGCTGGTGCTCAATGCCCCCTGGCAGTTCGACCGCGTGGTCGGCCCGGCCCTGCCGGCCCTGCGCCAGCATCTGGGCGAGCCCGGTGCCAGCACCCGCCTGGACTGGCTGAAGACGGCCGAATAGGGGCCTTCACGAGGCTGTACGACCGTGAGCCTTTCGTTCACGGAATGCAGCCCCGGTGATGACACAATCGATGGACCACCAAGGAGGTATGGCCACTCGCAACCGCATGCCGCCCTGGCATGAGATCTTCAAGGCTCCCAGCGGCCACGAGCTGCTGATCCGCCCCATCCGCCCCGAAGATGGCGCGCCGCTGCAGGCCGCCTTCAGCCTGTTCGGGCCGGAAGAAATCCGCGACCGTTTCCTGCAATCGGTGACCGAGCTGTCACCGGAAACCACCCAGCGCCTGACCCATCCCAACCCGAAGACCGAGATCACCCTGGTCGCCGCCGAGTCGCTGCCGGCCGGTGAGGCCGTGGTCGGCGCGGTGGCCCGTGCCTCGATCATCCCCGGTACCCGGGAAGCCGAGTACGCGATCCTGATCAGCCGCTTCCTGATCGGCCAGGGCCTCGGCCGCCAGCTGATGCGCAAGCTGGTGAAATGGGGCCGCGGCAAGTACCTGGACCGCCTGTATGGCGATGTCGCCGCCGAGAACGAGCCGATGAAGCAGCTGGCCGCCTCGCTGGGCTTCAAGCCGGTCCCCCATCCGAACGGGGCCGAAGGCCTGGTGCGGATGGTGCTGGAACTGGACAACTGACGGCAGCGCCGGGCCCTGCCCGGCGATGTTGATCCGACCGCTGCGCTCGCCGGGCATGGCCCGGCGCTACCCCGGTCACGTAACGATCATGGGCCAGGCGGGGGCTTCTGCTAAAATCCGCGGTTCATGTCGCGTACTCAATACCCCGCCCCGCCGCTGCCACGTGCCGGCCAGCTTCGCGCCTGGTGGCGCGCCCCCGCCTCGCCCACTGCCCTGGCCTGGTATCTGGCCCAGGCAGCGCGCACGCATGACGCACCGCTGCTGGTGGTGGCCCGTGACAACCACGGTGCCAACCAGATCGAAGCGGATCTGCATACCCTGCTGGGAGGCGACCCGAGCCTGCCGGTGGTGGCGTTCCCGGACTGGGAGACGCTGCCCTACGATCGCTTCAGCCCGCACCCGGACATCATTTCGCAGCGCCTGTCGGCCCTGCACCGCCTGCCCACGCTGAAGCGCGGCCTGGTGGTGGTGCCGGTGCAGACCCTGCTGCAGCATCTGGCTCCCCGCAGCTATGTCATCGGCGGCAGCTTCAATCTTGAAGTCGGCCAGCGCCTGGACCTGGAAGCGGAGAAGCGTCGCCTCGAAAGCGCCGGCTACCGCAACGTGCCGCAGGTGATGGACCCGGGTGATTTCGCCGTGCGTGGCGGCCTGCTTGACGTCTACCCGATGGGCGCCGACGAGCCGCTGCGGGTGGAACTGCTGGACGAGGACATCGATTCGATCCGTGCGTTCGATCCGGAAAGCCAGCGCTCGCTGGACAAGGTCGAGGCGGTGCACATGCTGCCCGGCCGCGAAGTACCGATGGACGACGCCAGCATCGCCCGGGTGCTGGCGACCCTGCGCGAGCGCTTCGACGTCGATACCCGACGCAGTTCGCTGTACCAGGACCTGAAATCGGGCCTGGCCCCGGCCGGCATCGAGTATTACCTGCCGCTGTTCTTCGAGCGCACCGCCACCCTGTTCGACTACCTGCCTGCCGGCAGCCTGCCGGTCGTCTGCGTGGGCGCCGCTCAAGCGGCAGAGACGTTCTGGACGCAGACCGGCGAGCGCTACGAGCAACGCCGCCATGACGTTGAACGGCCGCTGCTGCCACCGTCGGCGCTGTACCTGTCGCCGGACCTGCTGCGCGAGCGTTTGAACGACGCACCGCGCATCGAAGTATGGGCTGCCGATCACGCCCGCATCGCCGAGGCGCATGCGCTGGGCGACCAGCCGTTGCCGCCGCTGCCGGTGGCCGCGCGTGAAGCACCGGCCGGTGACGCGCTGAAATCCTTCCTTGGCCATTACCCTGGCCGGGTGCTGATCGCCGCCGATTCGCCGGGCCGTCGCGAGGCCCTGCTGGAAGTGCTGCAGGCCGCCGAGCTGAAGCCACCGGTGGTGGCCGACCTGCTGTCCTTCCTGGCCAGCGACGAACGCTTCGCCATTGCCGTGGCGCCGCTGGAAGACGGCTTCGCCCTGGATGCGCCGCACATCGCGGTGCTGACCGAACGCCAGCTGTTCCCCGAGCGCGCCGGCAGCACCCGTCGCACGCGCCGCGCCGGACGAGAGCCGGAAGCGATCATCCGCGATCTGGGCGAACTGACCGAAGGCGCGCCGATCGTGCACGAGGACCATGGCGTCGGCCGCTACCGCGGACTGATCGCGATGGACGTCGGCGGCATGCCCGGCGAGTTCCTCGAAATCGAGTACGCCAAGGGCGACCGCCTGTACGTGCCGGTCGCACAGCTGCACCTGATCAGCCGCTATTCCGGCGCGTCCGCCGAAACCGCGCCACTGCATTCGCTGGGTGGCGAACAGTGGAGCAAGGCCAAGCGCAAGGCCGCCGAGAAGGTGCGCGATGTGGCCGCCGAACTGCTGGAGATCCAGGCCCGCCGCCAGGCGCGTGCCGGACTGGCACTGCAGGTGGACCGCGCGATGTACGAGCCGTTCGCCGCCGGTTTCCCGTTCGAGGAAACCCCGGACCAGCTGGCCGCCATCGACGCCACCCTGCGTGACCTGGCCAGCAGCCAGCCGATGGACCGCGTGGTCTGCGGCGACGTGGGCTTCGGCAAGACCGAAGTTGCCGTGCGTGCCGCATTTGCTGCCGCCAGCGCTGGCAAGCAGGTGGCGGTGCTGGTGCCGACCACGCTGCTGGCCGAACAGCATTACCGCAATTTCCGCGACCGCTTCGCCGACTATCCGATGAAGGTCGAGGTGCTGTCGCGCTTCAAGAGCACCAAGGAGATCAAGGCCGAGCTGGAAAAGGTCGCCGCCGGCACCATCGACGTCATCGTCGGTACCCATCGCCTGCTGCAGCCGGACGTGAAGTTCAAGGACCTGGGCATGGTCGTCGTCGACGAGGAGCAGCGCTTCGGCGTGCGCCAGAAGGARGCGCTGAAGGCACTGCGCGCCAACGTGCACCTGCTGACCCTGACCGCCACGCCGATTCCGCGTACGCTGAACATGGCCATGGCCGGCCTGCGCGACCTGTCGATCATCGCCACCCCGCCGCCGAACCGGTTGGCGGTGCAGACCTTCATCACCCAGTGGGACAACGCGCTGCTGCGCGAAGCCTTCCAGCGCGAGCTGGCACGCGGTGGCCAGCTGTATTTCCTGCACAACGACGTGGAAAGCATCGGCCGCATGCAGCGCGAGCTGTCCGARCTSGTGCCCGARGCSCGCATCGSSRTSGCSCAYGGSCAGATGCCSGAGCGCGAGCTGGARMRSGTGATGCTSGACTTCCASAAGCAGCGCTWCAACGTRCTGCTGTCGACCACGATCATCGAATCGGGCATCGACATCCCCAACGCCAACACCATCATCATCRASCGTGCCGACMRSTTCGGCCTGGCSCAGYTGCACCAGCTGCGTGGCCGCGTCGGTCGATCGCACCACCGCGCCTATGCCTACCTGGTCGTGCCCGACCGTCGTTCGATCACGCCGGATGCGGAAAAGCGCCTGGAAGCGATCGCCTCGATGGACGAACTGGGCGCCGGCTTCACCCTGGCCACCMACGAYCTGGAAATCCGYGGCGCCGGCGAACTGCTGGGCGASGRCCAGAGCGGGCAGATGGCCGAAGTGGGCTTCAGCCTGTACACCGAGCTGCTGGAACGCGCAGTGCGCAGCATCAAGCAGGGCCATCTGCCCGACATCGATGCCGGCGAAGAAGCGCGGGGCGCCGAGGTCGAGCTGCACGTGCCGGCGCTGATTCCGGACGACTACCTGCCGGACGTGCACACCCGCCTGACGCTGTACAAGCGCATTTCCAGCGCGCGCGACAGCGATGCGCTGCGCGAACTGCAGGTGGAGATGATCGACCGCTTCGGCCTGCTGCCGGATGCGGCCAAGAACCTGTTCGCCATTGCCGAGCTGAAGCTGCAGGCCAGCTCGCTGGGCATCCGCAAGCTGGACCTGGGCGAGAACGGTGGCCGCATCGTGTTCGAATCCAAGCCGAACATCGATCCGATGGCGGTGATCCAGCTGATCCAGAAACAACCGAACCTCTATGCCATGGACGGTCCGGACAAGCTGCGCGTCAAGCATCCGCTGCCGCTGCCCGAAGACCGCTTCAATGCCGCGCGGGCACTGCTGTTGACCCTGGCCCTGCGCTGATCGATCTGCAGGGTGCCGGTCCGCCGCGGGCGGCAGACCGGCGCCCTTTCCGTTTCCTGCGCCCGCGACAAGGAGTGTTGCCGTGAATCGTTTCGCCCCCCTTCTGCTCGCCACCAGCCTGGGCCTGCTTGCGGCCTGCCACAGCGGCATGAGCAACCGCGATTACCTGCATGAGAATGTCGCCAGCTGGAACGGCACGGTCAGCGTGGTCGAGCAATGGACCAACGGCCCGAACGGCGAGTCCTTCCATGCGTCGCTGCAGGACGGCAAGAGCATGCAGCAGCATCGCTTCGGCCTGAAGAACGCGCACAAGGAAATCGCCGACCGGCTGGTCTTCGTCCAGCAGTTCACCCATGGCAAGGACGCCGACGCACTGCACCAGAACCTGCTCGATTCCCTGAAGAGCACCGAACACATGTTCGCCGTGATGGAACAGCTGGCCGCCCTGCCCGATGGCTACAGCGAAGAACAGGTCACCCCGCTGCTGCAGACGCTGGATGAGGCCGTGACCAGGATGGACGAAGACATGCAGACCCTGAGCGACGCGCAGGACGCCTTCGCCAAAGCCCATCGCATCCACCTGCAGACCACCGGCTGATCCGCGCAGCCCCGGTTGCGATGCGGCCGGGGCCAAATGCTGCATGCGACTGAACGCACAGCCCCACGCGGGACCGTCGATGCCCCCCGCGTGACACCGATGCGGGTACCCTATGCGCCGCCCCGGCCCGCTCTCGCGGGCCTTTCCGTTTTCTGCGCAGCTTCGCCGCGCCGCCAGTTCCGATGCCCCAGCCCAGACCTCCCGACCTCCTGCACGCGCAGGCCTGCCTGATCGACGCCCTGTCGATGTCACTGCAGATGCGTGATGCCTATACCCGCCACCACTGTGACCGCGTGGGCCTTCTTGCGCAGCACCTTGCCCTGCACTGCGACCTGGATGAGGACGCCTGTGCGCAGGTCGGCCTGGCCGCACGCTTCCACGACATCGGCAAGATCGGCATCCCCGACGAGGTACTGCTGAGCCCGCGCCGGCACAGCGACGAAGAGCGCGCGATCATGCGCGAGCACCCGGTGCGCGGCGAGCACATTTTCCTGGCCACCGGCCGCAGTGATGCCGCGCCGGTCGCGCGACTGATCCGTGCCCATCATGAAGCGTTCGATGGCAGCGGCTATCCCGATGGCCTGCACGGCGAGGCCATTCCGCTCGGCGCCCGCATCGTCACCATTGCCGATGCCTACGATGCAATGACCAGCGTGCGCCCTTACCGCGCGGCGATGGAGCACGAGACGGTGCTGCGGATCCTCGATGAGCAGGCCGGTGGCCTGATCGATCCCTACGTGCTGCAGCGTTTCCACGGCATGCTCAGGAACGAGCCGGCGCTGGCCTGAGCCTTCACCGGCTGGACGGCGCCTCGCTTGCGCAGCCGCGCCGATCCCCGCAAGCTGAGGGTCGGCCGCAGACGGCCCTGCTTACGAGGAGCATCACCCATGAAAGGAAACACCCGTATCGCCGCACCGCTGGGCTTGTTGCTGTTGGCCCTGGCGCCGTTCGCGCAGGCCCAGCAGGATGGCACCGCGCCAGCCGCCGCATGCCTGTCGCGCAACCAGGTCACCGCTGGCACCTCACCTGCCACCCTGATGAATGCCCTGCCGCGCTGCGTGCAGGATGGACGCATGCAGGACGCCATCGATCTCTACAACATCGCCGGCGTGTTCGCTCATTTCGATCGCCAGCGCGTCGCAGACGAGACGGGACACGCTGCCTACAACGCGCTCAAGGCGATGGCCGGTTCGGCCATGGGCGAGGAGAATCTCGGTCGCTTCGACAGCGCATTGAAGGCGCAGCTGAGCCCCGACAAGGCGCCAGCCTACGTCGCTGGCATCTGCACCTTCAGCAAGCGCATGGGGCCGCCCTCGTACACCCCGACCTACATGCTGGCCCATGGCATGTCCAATTTCACCGGCAAGGGCGGTGGCCTGGTGCCAGGCTTCGACCCGGCCAGCGCATGGCAGGCCACATTGTCTCAGTACCTGAAATGCCCGGGCTGATCTGCCGCCTGTTCTAGCCGACTGCAACGAGAAGGCCCGGCATTCGCCGGGCCTTCTGCTTCACGCGTTACCGGCGATCGCTTACCAGATCACCACGCGCTTGTCGTCCGCACGCACCATCGCATCGCCGGCCTTGCACTGGAACGCGGCGGCATAGGACGGCATGTTCGACGGCGCGCCGTTGGCACGGAAGTTCGCCGGTGCATGCGGATCGGTGTTCAGGCGCACGCGCAGCTCACCGTCGGTGAAGTTGCGACGCCACACGGTGGCCCAGTTCATGAAGAAGCGCTGGTCCTGGCTGTGACCGTCCACCTCGACGTTCGCCTTCGGGTTCTCCTTCAGCGCCATCTGCAGGGCATCGTAGGCCACGGTCAGGCCACCCAGATCACCGATGTTCTCGCCCAGGGTCAGCTTGCCCTTCACGAACACGCCCGGCACCGATTCATAGCCGTCGAACTGCGCGACCAGCTGGTCGGTGCGTTCGGTGAAGGCCTTGCGGTCGCTGTCGGTCCACCAGTTGTCGAAGTTGCCGTTGGCGGCGAACTGGCTGCCCGAGTCGTCGTAGCCGTGCATCATCTCGTGGCCGATGACCGCCCCGATGCCGCCATAGTTCAATGCCGGATCGGCCTTGGCATCGAAGAACGGTGCCTGCAGGATCGCCGCCGGGAACACGATCTCGTTCTTGGTGGCGTTGTAGTAGGCATTGACGGTCTGCGGGGTCATGCCCCACTCGGTCTTGTCCACCGGCTTGCCGATCTTGTCCAGCATGTAGCGGTAGTTGAACGCACGCGCTGCCTGCATGTTGCCCAGGTAGCTGTCACCGTTGGTCTGCAGGCCCGTCCACTCACGCCACTTGTCCGGGTAACCGATCTTCGGGGTGAAGCTGGCCCACTTTTCCAGTGCCTTCTTCCTGGTTTCCTCGCCCATCCACGGCAGCTGCTCCAGGCGCGCCTTCAGCGCCACCGACAGGTTCTGCACCAGGTGCTGCATGGCCTCCTTCGATTCGGCCGGGAACACCGCGTCCACGTACAGCTGGCCGAGGGCTTCGCCCATGCCGCCGTTCACCGACTCCAGCACGCGCTTCCAGCGCGGCTGCATTTCCTGCTGGCCGCGCAGGGTCTTGCCGTAGAACTCGAAGTTGGCCTTCTCGAACTGGCTGCTCAGGTACGGCGAGGCGTCGTCGATGGTGTGGAAGCGCAGGTAGGACTGCCAGGTGGCGGCCGGCACGTCGGCCAGCATCTTGTCCATTTCGCTGAAGAAGCCCGGCTGGGCCAGCGAGAACTTCTGCGCGGCCGGCACCTTCAGGGTGTCAAACAGCGCGGTCCAGCTGAAGTTCGGGGTCAGCTTGTCCGCGTCGGCGGCGCTGAGCGGGTTGTAGCGCTTGGCCGGGTCACGCATTTCGATGCGCGACATCGAGGCCTTGGCCAGGCGGGTCTCGAACGCCATCACCGCCTTGGCCTGTTCGGCAGCCTGCGCCGCGTCCACGCCGGACAGCGTCAGCACCTGCGCGATGTAGGCCACGTAGGCGTCGCGGATCTTGGCCTGCGCGTCGTCGAAGTAATAGCCCTTCTCCGGCAGGCCCAGGCCGCCCTGGCCGACGTACGCAATGACGTTGGCCGAATCCTTGTAATCGGCATTGGCGAACAGCGAGAACAGCACGCCCTGGCCCTGCGCCTGGCTGTCGCGCAGGTACTGGGTGATGGCGGCGGTGTCGTTCAGCGCAGTGATCTTGTCCAGCGTCGGCTGCAGCGGCGCCAGGCCGGCGGCCTCGATCTTCGCTTCGTCGTTGCCGGTCTTCCAGATGTCACCGATCTTGGCTTCCACCGAGCCGGCCTTGGCCTGGCTGGCGGCGGCCTGCTGCACCAGCGCGTGCTGCACTTCCAGCGAGCGCTCGCGCAGGATTTCGAAGCTGCCCCAGGTGGTCTGGTCGCCCGGCACCGGGTTGGCCTTCAGCCACTTGCTGTTGACGAAGCCGTTGAGGTCGGTACACGCGGCGATGGACGGATCCAGATCGGCGCTGTTGAGGC
>NZ_JBFTNR010000035.1:0-11487 GCF_056665995.1 Stenotrophomonas sp. 05L44_2 | reverse complement strand
CAGCGAGGCTAGGCCCGCTGCACGCGGGGCGGTAGGCGAGGGCAGGGCTGCACGGTGTTGCACGAAAAACACCAATGGCCTGTCACAGCGGCGGATGCTCGCCCGTCTGCCGGGCATGGACACCTCATCCGCCCCGAACCGCGCAGCAGCCTGCCCCGCCAGTGAGCGGGTCTGGCAGGCCTTCCTTGCCGCATTGCACGAACTGCCACCGGACATGCGGGCCGTGCTGTTGCTGCATGACGTGCTGGGCGCGGGCTTTGAAGACATCGCGCCGCTGCTGGGGCTGGAGCTGCCGGCATGCCGCCAGCGACTGGCCCGTGCACGCGCCCACCTGCTTGCCCGACGCGACTTCCAGGAGCCCGGAACACCATGAATGTCATGCCGCAGTTCTGCCTGGCCAGCGACGGCCGCGATTCCCTCACGGCGTCCTTTTCCGCCAGCTATGCCGGGGTCCTGGCATTCATCGCGGTAGCCGCCGAGGGCAGCTTCGCCCGCGCCGGTGATCGCCTCGGCATCGGYCGGTCGGCCGTCAGCCGCAGYGTGCARAAGCTGGAGGGACAACTGGGCGTGCGCCTGTTCCTGCGCACCACGCGCTCGACAACACTCACCCGCGAAGGCGAGCTGTTCCTGGAGGGCTGCAGCCCGGGCGTTGCCAGCATCCTGCAGGCGCTGGACGAAATGCGCGACCTGCGCGAGGGACCACCGCGCGGGCATCTGCGGATCAGTGCGACCCATGGCTTCGGACGACGGGTGATCGCGCCGCTGCTGTCTGCGTTCCGCGCGGAGTATCCAGAGGTCTCTGTGGAGCTGCTGCTGGACGAGCAGGCACCGGACCTGGCCGCCGATCGCATCGATGTAGCGTTCCGCGATGGCGTGCTGGAAGACAGCCAGGTGATCGCCAAGCAGCTGGTGCCGATGCAGCTGGTGGTCTGTGCGTCGCCCGCGTATGTGCAGGCACATGGCCTGGCAGACACCATCGAAGCGTTGTCCAGCCATGCCTGCATCGGTCGACGCCTGCCTGGTGGGCGCCTGCAGCGCTGGGACTTCCGTGTGGACGGCCAGGACGTGAATCTGCAGCCGCCGGCGGAGGTGGTGTTCAATGACGCCGATCTTGTCCTGCAGGCCGTGATCGACGGGCTTGGGGTCGCCCAGTTGCCCAGCTACCAGGTAAGTGATGCGCTGCGCTCAGGCGCTGCAGTGACCTKCCTGGACCGCTACGCGCCTCACGATCGTGGCCACTACCTGTGCTATCTCAGCCGACGCCAGCTGCCCAAGCGGATCCGCGCGTTCATCGATTTCAGCACCCAGCGCATACGCGCGCTGGATCTGGATGTGTTCTCGCACTGGGAAGCGCGGCAGCAGGCGGCAGCGCAGCGCGATTCGGCCCCGACATGGGCATGACCGCATTGGTGCCGATGCGGCAACAGTGCGTGGCCCGCTGCGGATCTACTGCGCCGGCCAATGCGTTCCTAGCATGCAGCCACATCCGAACTTTCCACGCTCCAGGAGACCTGTCATGAAGATCCTCGTCATCGGTGGCACCGGCCGCATCGGCAGCAAGGTGGTCGATCGCCTGCATGCGGCCGGCCATGAGGTCGTCGTCGCTGCACCCTCCACCGGTATCGATGTGCTGAGCGGCGAGGGCCTGGCCGCTGCGATGGCGGGCACCGAGGTAGTGGTCGACCTGGCCAACTCGCCCTCGTTCGAAGATGCGGCGGTGCTGTCGTTCTTCGTGACGGCCGGCCACAACATCCTGGCGGCCGCGGCGCAGGCAGGCGTACGCCATCATGTCGCGCTGTCGGTGGTGGGTACCGACAAGCTGGCGGCCAGCGGCTATTTCCGGGGCAAGATCGCCCAGGAACGCCTGATCCGCGATTCGGGCCTGGCGTACACGATCATCCACTCGACACAGTTCTTCGAGTTCCTGCCGGGCATCCTCCAGGCAGCCGGTGACGGCCAGACCCTGCAGCTGCCGACCGCCGCAGTGCAGCCGATCGCCGCCGAGGATGTAGCCGATGCGGTTGCGCGCATCGCGCTGCAGGCACCAGCCAATGGCGTGGTGGAGATCGCCGGCCCGGAACGCGAATCGATGGCGGTGCTGGCGCAGCGCTTCCTGCAGGCAACCGGTGACGCGCGTGAAGTGGTTGGCGATGCCCAGGCGCGCTACTTCGGTGCGCAGCTGCAGCAGGACACGCTGGTGCCGGTGGGCCAGGCATGGCTCGGCACGATCAGCTTCGAGCGCTGGTTGCAGCAGTCCGGGCTGGCACAGGGCCAGCCGGCCTGATCGGCGGTGGACGCTGACAGCAGGAACCTGCGATGACCGGGCTGAAACCACCTCCGCACACGGTGCTCGACAAGTACCACGGTGATGAGGTGCGCCCGCTGTATACCGGACGGGTGCGGGTCAGCGGTGGCGTGGCACAGCATGGCCGCGCGTCGGGCGTGGTGCGGTCCGATGACGGTGCGCTGTCAGTGGACCTGCGGTTGCCTGCTGAGCTGGGTGGACCCGGTGGCGGTACCAATCCCGAGCAGTTGCTGGCGGCGGGCTACGCCGGCTGCTTCCACGGTGCGATGGTGCTGGTGGCTGCGCGTGCGGGAATGGAACTGGTCGAGCCGAGCATCGAGGTAGCGGTGACGTTCGCGCGAGATCCCGTGGACGGCCTGTACCTGCTGTCGGCCGAGATCGTGGTGTGCCTGCCTGGCATGGACCCGATACGTGCAGCCGAACTGGTGCGCAACACCGAGCGGGTCTGTCCGTACGCGAAGATGTTCCATCGGGGCATCAGCCACGTGGTGCGGGTAGCGGTGGACTAGACATGCGGTGCGGATGATCGGGCAGGTCATTGCCAGGATTCAGATGCGGTGAAGACACCGCGTCGCCCGCGTGAGTGGGTGGGGCGCCGTTGGGCAGCATGATCACCGCATCAATCGATGCTCACCCGCGAACCACACCCGGTCGGCCAGTCTGGGCTCGCAGGCAACGGATTCCACTGTTGCCCTTTTTCCCCCAGAGGAGACTACACATGAGCACCCAGTCCACCATCGAGCATCGCCTCAACGACCTGATCGAGATCGCACGTGATGGCAAGTCCTTCTACGAGGAAGCCGCAACCAAGGTGAAGGATGCCGAGCTGTCGGCATTGTTCGTCCGCATCGCCGGCGTGAAGGGCCGCATCGTGTCCTCGCTGAGCAGTTCGGTGGCCGCTACCGGCGGCAAGCCGGCCGAGCACGGCACCATGGTCGGTTCCATGCAGCAGTTCTACGGCAAGGTGCGCGCGGCCTTCGGTGACACCAACTACGGTTACGTGGCCGAACTTGAAGAGTCCGAGGATCGCCTGCTTGGCGCGTTCAAGGATGTGCTGAAGGACAACGACCTGCCGCCGGCGGTGCGCCAGGAAGTGACCCAGTGGCTGCCGGAAGTGCAGGAATGCCACTCGGTGATGCGCGATCGCAAGCATGCGATGAAGGCTGCCTGATCGCATCCGGCGATCGTCCCCCACATCGCCGCGACCAGGGCAGCCCAGTGCTGCCCTGGTCGTTTCTACGTCTGCCATCTGCGATCAGGCGCGTGGCCTGAGCAGGGCAACGGCCAGGCTGGCAAGCGTCGCTGCTGCGGCGGCAGTCCACAGGGACGTGGCAAAGCCCTGGCTGTAGATCGCCCGCGCCAGATCAACCGGGGCTCCTCGGGTCAGTGCACCGGTGGCGATGGTGTCGGCCAGACGCATGACTTCATCTGCAGGAACGCGTGCTGAGAGTCCGGCGCGGATGCCGACGGTCAGGGCGCTGGAGAGGACCGTGAAGCCGAGCAGGATGCCGACGAAGCGCGTCGTCGCACTGATGCCCGAGGCCATGCCTGCGCGGTCGCGGGGCGCCGAACCGATGATCGCCTTGGATGTTTCGCCGTTGAGGATGCCACCGCCTGCGCCGATGATGACCATCGCCAGCAGCGCCACCGTCGGCTGGTTGTGCCATGCACCGATACCGGCCAGCGCATTGCCGGCGGCAGTGATGGACAGGCCGATGGCCAGCACCATCCCGCTCGACAATCGTCTGCCCAGGCGCCTGCCCACGCTGGGGAACAGCAGCATCGCCGCAGCGAACGGCAGCATGCCGGCGCCCGTGGCCAGCGCACTCAGGCCGACGCCGTTCTGCAGGTACTGCGGCAGCATCGAGGCCATCACCTGCGCACTGACCGCGTAGCCGATCATGGCGATCAGTGCACCGACAAAGCGCGGGCTGGCAAGCAGCCGCAGGTCGACCATCGGATGCCGACGCGTGAGCTCGATGCAGGTGAACAGCGCGGCCATCGCGATGCCCAGGCCCAGGCCGGCCAGGGCCACCGGCGATGTCCATCCCTGCGCGAGTCCTTCCACGAGGAAGAACACGATGCCGAAGATCGCCATGCTGAAGGTGATGATGCCGGGCGGATCGAGCGGGCGTACCAACGTGTCGGCAGTGTCGGGAACCCAGCGGATAGCACCATAGGCCAGGAAGGCGAGGAAGGGCAGGATCGCGATGAACACCGAGCGCCATCCCCACAGCGAGGACAACAGCCCACCGATAAGCGGCGAGAGCACCATCATCATGCCCATTGCCGTGCCCCAGAAGGCCCAGGCATCGTCGCGTTGCTTGCCCTCGTGGAATTCGTGGCCGATCACCGACAGTGATGGGGCCAGCAGGAAAGCGGCACCCACGCCCTGCAACGCTCGGGCCACATACAGCGCACTGGCCGTGGGGGCCAGCGCGCAGGTCAGCGATGAGAGGGCGAACAGTGCGATGCCGATCAGCAGCACGCGCCTGCGGCCATGACGATCGGCGATGGCACCGGCGGGCAGAAGCAGCGAGGTGAAGGTCAGGATGTAGCAGCTGATCACCCATTCGATGTCGGCGAAGTCAGCCTGCAGATCCCGCGCGATGGTCGGCAGGGCGACGGCCACGGCGTTGGTTTCCAGCACCGTCATCGTGCAGCCGAGCGAGGCGATGATCAGGATCCAGTTGGGCGGTCTGCGGCGGGGGAAGAGGGACACCGGGCACTCGGGTGGGGAAGGACGAAGGCCCATTCAAGCAACTTCGACTGTTTGTTTCATTGCCGGTGTTCTTCAAGTACGTTAGGCCAAAGCTAACGAGCCGGCACGCATGGACCGTCGACATCTGCAGTACTACGTCGCACTGGCCGAGGAGCTGCATTTCGGGCGCGCCGCGCTGCGCCTGGGCATCGCCACGCCGACGCTGAGCGTTCAGATCCAGCAGATCGAGCGTCGCCTGGGCACCCCCTTGTTCGACCGCAGTAGGCGCGAGGTCACGCTGACCTCTGCCGGTGCGATCTTCCTGGCCGAAGCACGCAACGTGCTGCGCCAGTTCGAGCAGGCAGAGGCCGTGGGCCGCCGCGCTGGTCGCGGGGAAATCGGCAGGATCGAGATCGGCTACGTAGGTTCGGCGGTCCATGCCGGCGCGCTGCAGGAGCAGTTGCAGCGGTTCCGCAGCGCATCGCCCGACGTGGAGCTGAAGGTCGGCGAATGGCCGATGGCCGACCTGCCGGACCTCCTGCTGGACGGTCGCATCGATGTGGTGTTCTGCCGGCTTCCGATGGAGGTGCCCGATGCGCTCGGTTCGCACATCCTGATCGAAGATCAGTTCTGCGTGGCGTTGCCGGCATCGCATGCGCTGGCCCACGCGGGGGTGCCGGTGCAGCCGGCGCTGCTGGCGAAGGAGGCGTTCATCATGCCGGAGCAGCCCGCCGGCACGCTGGAAGTCGCCCGCCGTGGCGGATTCGTGCCGGACATCCGCTCCCGTCCCGGTCATCTTGTCGCGGTGCTCGCGCAGGTCTCGGTGGGCGATGGCGCCGTGGCGATCGTGCCGTCGGTGCTGCAGCGGACGCTGCTGCTGCCAGGCGTGGTGTATCTGCCTATCGCCGGGCCGGTCATCGCCTCGACTATCGCTGCGCTATACCGTGAACAGGAAACATCGCCAGCGGTCCGCCGGCTCATCGAACAGGTGCGGCGTACCCCCTCCCGGCGCACCGACATGCTGCCCTTGCCCTGAGGCCCTGCCGGACGACGTTGCCGGGCTGCCCCGCAATGGCCTTGCTACACTGGCCGCACTCGATCTTCCACCGGATCATCAGATGAACGGGAACGGTCCGCAGACAGTCCGCTGAGCCGCAACAACGGTACGCACGTTGTTGCGGTGATCTTGTCCTGCGATTTCCACGCACTGGGTTGATCACCGCCGGATTCCCTCCTGAGCGGATGTTTCCCCATGTCTGATCGAAAAGCCCTTCGCTGGGCCCATTCCCTGCCGGGCGCCATCGCATTGATGGCTCCCTTCGACCTCCTGGCTTCGCTGGCCATGGATATCTACCTGCCGGTCGTATCGGCCATGCCGCAGGCACTCGGCACGTCGCCGGCCCTCATCCAGTTGACGCTGAGCCTGTACATGCTCGTGCTGGGGCTGGGCCAGCTGATCTTCGGCCCGCTGTCGGACCGGATCGGGCGACGGCCGGTGCTGCTGATGGGCGCGCTGTTGTTCACGCTGGCGTCGTTCGCGCTGGCCGCGTGCAGCGGTGGTGCGGCATTCCTTGCGTGGCGCGGCGTGCAGGCGATTGGGGCGTCGGCCGCACTGGTGGCCACCTTCGCCACGGTGCGCGACGTGTATGCCGACACGGCCGAGGGCGCCACGCTCTATGGCTTGTTTTCCTCGATGTTGGCGTTCGTGCCGGCGCTCGGTCCGATCCTCGGCGCATTGATCGCCTATACGCTGGGCTGGCGGGCCATTTTCATCGCACTGGGTGTGCTGGGACTGCTGGCGGGTGTACGCGCATGCCGCGGCTGGCAGGAGACACGGCCACCGCAGCATGTCCACGCATCGCCAGCCTTCGCGCGCATCCTCGGCAATGCCGGCTTCTGGGCTCATGCATTGGGATTCAGTGCGGCGATGGGCACGTTCTTCGTGTTTTTCTCGATCGCCCCGCGGGTGCTGATGGGGAGGGCCGGCTATTCGCCGATGGGCTTCAGCCTGGCCTTCGCGACGGTGGCGCTGGTGATGATCGTCACCTCGCGCTTCGCTTCCTGGTTCATCGGGCGATGGGGCATTGGCGGCAGCTTCCTGCGTGGGCTGATGGTGATGATCGGCGGCGCGCTGGTCATGGCGATGACGGCGATGCTGCCGCCATCCTTTGCCAGTGTCGTGTTGCCGATGTGGTTGGTGGCCATCGGCATCGTGATGGTGGCTGCGGTGGCGGCCAACGGTGCGCTGCGCGATTTTGCCGATGCCTCCGGCACGGCAGTGGCGCTGTACTACGCCGTGCAGAGCCTGATCGTGGCAACGCTTGGCACGCTGGCGACGCTGCTGCTGCCGGGCGATACGGTCTGGCCGCTGGTGGCCTTTGGGCTGCTGCTGCCGTCGTTGAGCCTGGGTGGCCTGGTGATGCTGCGACGGTAACTGCGCCCACGCCTCCACTTCCTATCCCGCACACGCGGGTAGGGTGATGCGGCCTGGAGTCACCAGGCCTATCAGGGAGTGATATCGATGCGAGCCATCAGGAAAGCGATCGTTGCTGCAGTGTTTGCACTCGCGTGTACCGGTTCGGTGGCGGTGGCCGGTCCGGTCCAGCCGTGCGACTTCCCGTGCTGGAAGGCCTACCAGGCCTGCGTTTCCGGCGGCGGTGATGCCATGGAGTGCCAGTTCGAATACGATCGCTGTGTCATGGACAGGTGTGGCGCCGTCTGAGGCCTGCATACCGTTCGCAATGGGGGGCCCGATCCAGGGGCCCCTTTTCACCTGGCCGCAGGCACGAAGTCCGCGGTCCTGATCGTCTGGAGCCGCAACATGGCCGTCAAACGTGTCGTCGCCAACATCGCCAGTGCCGATCCTGCGCAGGCGGCCGCATTCTACGGCGACATYCTCGGCATGGACATCGTGATGGACCACGGCTGGATCGTCACCTACGGTGGGCAGGGCACTGCGCTGGCACAGCTCAGCGTTGCCAGCGAAGGCGGATCGGGTACCCCGGTGCCGGATCTTTCGATCGAGGTGGATGATCTGGACGACGTGCTCGAACGCCTGCGACACGCGGACATTGCGCTTGAATATGGCCCGGCCGAAGAGCCATGGGGTGTACGTCGCTTCTACGTGCGCGACCCGTTCGGGCGCCTGTTGAACATCCTCGCCCACACCTAGCCAGCGCGCGCCAGCTCAGCGGCGCTTTCCACTGTGCTGGCAGTGCTGAGTGCTGATCGACGTCGGCCGCACCGCCGGTACGCGGCGCAGTGACCGCAGCATGTCAACGTTGTTGACCGCTGTCAGGTTTGTCGGGCATGTCCTGTTGCTGTTGCTGTTGCTGGCGGCTGCTGGCGTGCCGCGCATGGCCGCCCTCACGGCCGATCGCGGCCATGTGTTGGCGGTCCTGGCTGATCGCTTCACCGCCCTTCCGGCCCGCCACCCGGGCCTCGGCCGGGCTGAACTGGTGCGCATTGCCGGATGCGTGGGCAGCACGTCCCCCTTTGGCCGCGATCGCGCGCTGTTTGTCTTCGTCCATCGAGGCAAAGCCACGATTGCTGTTGCCATTGCGTAAGTTGGTCATTACCGGTCTCCGGTGTGAACATGGGTCGCTGCCATCAGTGACGGTCCCATGTTGCACAGTGCAGGCTAAAGACAGGTCGAAGTGGGCTGTACGAGGCTCACATGGCCTGCGCACGCGTTTGACGACCGGTTACCGTGCAGGAAGCGCCGGGCTCTGCAACCGGTCGTCACGGCAGCCACCCGTGGCGCCCTGGCAAGGGAGAGTCCGAGCGGTTGGCCGGAGGTGGATGGCATGCACAATGTCATCGTCTGCTATCGCCGACGCCATCGTGCATGCCTAGAATCAAGCCATCCCGGTAGGTCCCGGGCGCTGTCGAGTGAATGGATTCAATGAAGATTCTGTTGACCGGAAGTTCCGGGCGGATAGGGCGGGCGATCTTCGGCGCGCTGGCCGCTGCCAATGAGGTGGTGGGGCTGGATCGCAGTCCGTTCGCCACCACGCGCGTCATTGCCGATGTCACCGATCGCCGGGCGCTGGAACGTGCCGTGCAGGGGGTCGACGCGGTGATCCATACCGCGGCCCTGCACGCCCCGCACGTGGGCCTGGTGCCTGACGCGGTGTTCCAGCAGATCAACGTGGAGGCCACCGCGAACCTGCTGCAACTGGCGCGCGAGGCCGGCGTGCAGCGCTTCGTGCTGACCAGTACCACGGCGTTGTACGGCCATGCCGTGGTGTCCGGCGGCTGCCGTTGGATCGACGAGGACACCGAGCCGCTGCCGCGCACGATCTACCACCGCACCAAGCTGCAGGCCGAAGCGTTGGCCGAAGCGGCGGCCAGCGCAACGTTCACCGTGCGCGTGCTGCGGATGGCACGTTGCTTCCCCGAGCCGCCTGACCGCATGGCGATGTTCCGCCTGCACCGTGGTATCGACGCGCGCGACGTGGCCAGCGCGCATGCCGCGCTGCTGCACGATGAAGGCGCGGCCTTCCAGCGTTACCTCGCCTGTGCGCCGACGCCCTTCCGGCGCGAGGACTGCCTGCAGCTGGCCGCCGATCCGCGCCAGGTGCTGGCGCGCCGCGCACCGCAGCTGCTGGCCGAGTTCGAGCGCCGTGGCTGGCCACTGCCGCTCAGCATCGATCGGGTCTATGACAGCAGCCGGATGCGTGCAGCGCTGGGCTGGCAGCCACGTTTCGGTCCGGAGGACGTGCTGCAGCAGTACGCCGCGGGCAGCATCGAGGTCCTGCCCCGTGCGGAGTGGATCCGCGACCGCGTCGCCGAATAGCACAGGCGAGCAGCACAGGCCTGGGTCGACGGCCGCAGCTGAGCGGGTTCAGGTTTTGTGCGTGCGGCGAGCCTCAACCTCGCCCGGCCATGGCCGCTAACCCGGTGCGCGCCTTCCCGCGCCGGGTTCCGATCCGGCGGGCAGGCGGCCCGCGCGACGGATCGCGCATCTGCGCGGTGCCCTGGTGGCACCGGTCGACCTGAACTGCCTGCGGATCCTCCCATGTCTTCTTCCCGTTCCGTCGCTGCCCGTCGCCCCGGCAGCATCGCCCACAAGCTGATGCTGGGCACCGCGGTGATCGCGTTGCTGTGCTTCGGCGCGACCGCGTTCCTGATCTATCACCAGGCCAGTTCGGCGCTGGTGTCGTCCTCGCGGCAGACCATGGCCAGCGAAGCCCGTGCCGAGGCGCGGCAGGTGGCTGCCGACCTGGGTACGGCCTTTGCCAGCAACGATGCGATGGTGGAAACCGTGCTGGCCCAGCGTGCGCGCGGTGATGCCCCTGATCGCGCCAGCCTGGCCAATGTCATCGGCGAGCAGCTGCACGCGCACCCGGAATGGCTGGGCAAGAGCACCATGTGGGAGGCCAATGCCTTCGACGGCAAGGACGCCGAGTTCGTCAACAGCGAGGCGCACGACGCCACCGGCCGCTACATGAGCTACTGGGCCTGGCAGGACGGCAAGCCGCAGCAGTCGACGATGACCGACTACACCGAGACGCCCAGCGGCTCGGGCAACTGGTACATGGTGCCCAGCCGCGACAAGCTGCCGCTGGTCAGCGAACCGTATGCCTACGACATCGGCGGCAAGCAGGTGCTGATGAGCACGCTGAGCACGCCGATCGTCGAGAACGGCACCTTCCTCGGTGTCTTCACCGTCGACTTCTCGCTGGACGCGCTGCAGAAGCACCTGGCCACGCTGACGCCGATGGGCGCCGGCCGCGTCGAACTGCTGTCGCCGAAGGGCGTGGTGCTGGCCTCGGCCGATGCTGCCGAGATCGGCAAGCCGCGTACCGATGCCGCCACCCTCGGCATGCTGGCGCAGATCGCCGCCGACAAGACGTACGAAGCGTTCGAGCCCGACGCTGCCGGCAACGTCCGCCTGTACGTGCCGCTGCAGGTGGGTGACGCGCCGCAGCGTTTCGCGCTGGGCGTGGTGGTGCCGCATGCGGTGATCATCGCGCAGGCCCGCGAGCTGCTGTGGATCATCCTGCTGGTGGGTGTGGTGGCTGCGCTGGTGCTCAGTGGCGGTGTCTACCTGCTGCTGCAGCGCCTGGCCGTGCGACCGCTGGCGCAGGCGGTGCGCATCGCCGGCGACGTGGCTGCGGGCAAGCTGGATACCGCCATGCCGGCGCTGGGCAACGATGAAGTGGGCCGCCTGCTGGACGCCATGCAGGGCATGCGTGGCCAGCTGCAGGCAGTGATGGCCGCACAGGCGGAGATGGCGCGCCGCCATGATGCCGGTGAAATCAGCTACCGCATGGATGCCTCGGTGTTCCCGGGCGAATATGGCCGCATGGTGGCCGACAGCAACCAGCTGGTGGCCGACAGCAATGCGGTCACCCAACGCCTGGTCGAGGTGATGCAGCGCTACGCGGTGGGTGACCTGAGCGTGGACATGGAGGCACTGCCGGGCGAAAAGGCGATATTCACCGCTGCCATGGCAACCACCAAGACCAACCTGGCG
>NZ_JBFTNR010000034.1:0-11523 GCF_056665995.1 Stenotrophomonas sp. 05L44_2 | reverse complement strand
TCATTGATGTCAATTGTTTGATGATGAATATAATCTATGTGTGTTAAAGTGCCCTCCACACGCGACAGGACTCCCAAGGGCGAAGGCTCATGAAGGTCACCAAGGCACAGGCGCAGGCCAACCGGGCACACATCGTCGAAACCGCCTCCACGCTGTTCCGCGAGCGCGGCTACGACGGCGTTGGCGTGGCCGACCTGATGGCCGCCGCTGGCTTCACCCATGGCGGCTTCTACAAGCATTTCGGCTCGAAGGCCGACCTGATGGCCGAAGCAGCCGCCTGCGGCCTGACCAGCTCGGCTGCAGCGGTGGCTGATCTGGATGTGCAGGCATTCGTGAGCGAGTACCTGTCCCGCGCGCACCGCGACGGGCCCGGCCAGGGTTGCACGCTGGCGGCGCTGTGCACCGACGCCGCGCGGCAGACGGACGCGGTCAAGGCTGCCTTTGCGGCCGGCATCGAGGCCAGGCTGGCAACACGTGCCACGCAGGAGGGGCAGGCGCAGCGCGATCCGGATGATGCGGCGCGTGCGCGCAGTATTGCGCTGATGGCTCAAGCGGTCGGCGCGCTGGTGCTGTCGAGGTCCTGCCCGGACGAATCGCCGCTGGCGGACGAAATCCTGGATGCATGCCGGGCGGATCTGCTGGCCCGGTTGCCAGCTGCGTCCAGCCGCTGAGCTGCGCCTTCCAGCGTCAGGACGTGCTGGAAGACGCTACGCTGAAAGGTAGTGGTCAGTGCTAGCCGGACGTGCGCAGCAGCKCCGCAACCGCTTTTGCCGTCGCCTTGGCCGACTGCGGATTCTGGCCGGTGACCAGCCTGCCATCGACAACCACCTTCGGCACGAATGGCAGTAGTCCCTTCTCGTACAGGGCTCCCCGCCGGGACATTTCCGCCTGCGCGTTGTACGGCATCTGCCTGGAAACACCCGCCAGGATTTCCTCGGTCCAGGAAAATCCTGTTACCCGCCGGCCCTGCACCAGCAGTTGCCCATCGCTCAGCCGGGTATTGAGCAGGCCGCAATAGCCGTGGCAGACCGCCGAGACGATCCCGCCCTGCTCATGGATGTCCCGTGTGATTTTCTGGATGCCCTCGCTGTCCGGGAAATCCCACATCACCGCATGCCCACCGGTGAAGTAGATCGCGTCGTACGCGGCAGCGTCGACGTTGTCGGGGGCGAGCGTGTTGTCCAGCAGTGCCATGCGCGCCGGATCCTGCAGCCATGCCTTCGCCGAATGGTCCAGCGCCGGCCATTTCAGCGAGCGCGGCTCAAGTGGTGAGTGCCCGCCGCGTGGGCTGACCAGGTGCTGTTCATGGCCTTGCCCGGCGAACAGGTCGTAGGCATGCGTCAGTTCCGACAACCAGAGCCCGGTCCTGTGGCTGGGGTCATCGTAATGCGCGACGTTGGTGACAACATGAAGGATGCGACGGTTCATCAGATACGCCTCTGGCTCATTTTCCGGTTTCCCATTCGTGCTTGATCTGCCGCAGTCCTGCGTCGTAGCTGGTTACGGGAAAGTCGGGAAAGCGCTGCTTGAACTTTCCGGATTCGAAGCGATTGTCATGCTCATAGCGCGGCAGCAGCTCCCGGATCTCGCGCGCACCTTTCGAGAACAGGCCGGCGATGTACAGCGCAGTCCTGCCGAGGGTGGCGTGGGTGTCCGGCCTGCCGAACACAGTGCAGGCCAGGGTGGCGAACTGGGCATAGGTCAATCTCGGCTCACTGCAGGGCAGATGCCACGTCTGGTTCTGCGCGTCGGGCGTATTGCCCAGCAGTGCGAGCGCGCGACTGGCGTCGGGCGTCCAGATCAGCGTTCTGAGGGTATCGTCGCGCAGTGGCACCCGCGGTGACTTGCCAGCCTTCAGCCTGTCGATGACGAGGGCATTGGTGAAGCTCTGCGTGCTGCCCGGGCCATAGAATTCCGGTGCTCGGGCGATGGTGACGGCGATGCGCCCGGCTGCCATCTCATCCAGGACCATGCGCRCCATCTCTGCGCGCACGCGTGCCTTCCTGCCCGCGGGCGCGAACGCGGTGTCCTCGGTCTGCGGAGCCGCCGTCTGCGGATACATGTAGGTATTGTCGAAGTACGCAAATGCAGCGCCGGTGGCGACGGCGGCATCCAGTGCGTTCTTCAGCATGGAAGGAAACTGCCGCTCCCAGAGCCCTGAATCCGGCGGCAGCCCTGCGGTGAAATAGACGATGTCGCTGCCTTCAACGGCTTTCAGCGTCTGCTCTGCATCCAGCAGGTCCGCCGGCACAAGCTGGTCGCCCGTGTTGACCGGCCGCGGCGTGCGGCTCACCAGGCGAAGGTCGTCGGTGTAGGTGCGCTTCAACGCGCGCGCCAGTTCCTGGGCGATCTGGCCGTTTGCTCCCAGAATGGTCTGCATCTCTTTTCCTTGGGCGTCTGGGCCTCTGATCGCCCGGGGTGGAAGTTCAGCCCAGGGCGCCGGCGCCACAGTGCCGCGCGGGTGCTCGCCAGACCGCCGTCGGCAACCTCTCACGCTGACGGTCGCGGCAGTGTATGTTTAAAGTCAACTTGAAGGTCAAGGGGCAGTGGCAGGATGAAAATCGGGGATCTGGCCAAGGCCACGGGCCTGGCCCCATCGCGTATCCGGTTCTATGAGGCCGAAGGCCTGATCAGCGCGCCGCCCAGGGGGAGCAATGGCTACCGGATCTATTCCCCGGACGTATTGGGCGTGCTGCAGATCATCGACAACGCGCAACGCGTCGGCTTCTCACTTGATGAGATCCGGCATTTCCTGCCTGGGGGCACGCAGGCGTGCGATCACCAAGGCCTGGTCGAGTCGCTGGGCAGGCGCCTGGCCGAGATCCGACGCTTGATCCTGCAACTGCAGGAGAACGAAGCGCGCCTGCTGGGCATCATCGAGGGTGTCACCCAACGTCCTGAGGGTATTTCCTGCACCGACAACCAGGTCAGGCTGATGGATCTGCTGGATCCTCCACGGCGCCAGCGGGGCGGGCGCGCAGGGCGACCAGGTAGAGGAATGAAGTGACCCTCTGTTGGCCGCAGGCCGCAGCGTCAACCTGCGTCGGTGGCTGCGCCCAGATCATGCAGGCTGCGCAGCTTCTTCTTGTTGATCTTGCCCACGCTGGTGCGTTCCAGCGAATCGACGAAGCTGACGCGGTCGGGGATCGCGTAGCGGGAGATATCACCGGAGCGGCTGCGTGCTGCGACCAGTTCGATGATCTCCGCCTCGGTCACATCGCTGCCGTGCTGCCGGACCACCAACGGCAGCGGTCGCTCGCCCCATTTCGTATCACTGATGCCGATCACCGCGACCTCGTTGACCGCCGGATGCAGGGCGATGATGTCCTCCAGGGCGAGCGAGGAGATCCACTCGCCACCGGTCTTGATCACATCCTTGATGCGGTCGGTCACGCGCAGGTAGCCGCTGCCATCGATGTTGCCGATGTCCCCGGTGTGCAGGTAACCGCCGGCCCATAACGCCGTCGAAGCGTCCGGATTGTGCAGATAGCCCTGGGTGAGCCAGGGCGTGCGCACCACCACTTCCCCGGTGGCGATGCCATCGTGGGCAACATCATTCATGTGTTCGTCGACGATGCGCAGGTCAACCAGCGGCACCGGAATGCCGGCCTTGGTGCGCAGGGACAGCTCCTCGTCCGGGCCGTCCACGGCGTCGGCATCGATCTGCGCGAGGGTGAGCAGCGGGCAGGTTTCGGACATGCCGTAGCCGCCGAAGATGTCGATGCCACGGGCCAGTGCCTGCTGCGCCAGTGCCCGCGGTAGTGCCGCGCCGCCGATGATTACCTTCCAGCGGCGCAGGTCGGTATCGGCAGCAGTGGGATGGCCCAGCAGCATATGCAGGATGGTCGGCACGCAGTGCGAGAACGTCACCTTCTCGCGGGCGATCAGCGCCAGCAACGCGCCCGGCAGGTAGCGACCGGGGTAGACCTGCTTGATGCCCAGCAGCGTGGCCACGTACGGCATGCCCCAGGCATGGACATGGAACATCGGCGTGATCGGCATGTAGACATCGTCGCGGTGCAGGCGGCCCTGGCTGGACGCGCTGCCGAGGGCTGCCATCGCCGCAAGCGAGTGCAGTACCAGTTGCCGATGGCTGAAGTACACGCCTTTGGGSAGGCCCGTGGTGCCGGTCGTATAGAACGTAGTGGCGCGGGTGTTCTCGTTGAAGTCCGGGAAGCGGGTGATGGGCGTGGCCTCGCGCAGCCCGGCCTCATACTCGGTCACGAAACCCGCTGGCAGCGGGCCCTCATCATCATCCAGCAGGATGCGCGTGCGCACGTCCGGCAGCTGTTCTTCGATGGCGTTCAGCACCGGCAGGAACTCGCGGTTGGCCAGGATCACCCGCGCACCGCTGTGATTGAGCGTATAGGCAATCTGCTCGGGCGCCAGGCGGATGTTCACCATCATCAGCACCGCTCCGATCATCGGCACGGCGAAATAGCTCTCCAGGTAGCGGTTGCTGTCCCAGTCCATCACCGCCACGGTATCGCCGCGCTTTACCCCCAGTGAGGTCAGCAGCCCGGCCAACTGGCCGATGCGCGCCTGCAGGGTGCGGTAGTCGAAGCGGACCTTGTCGCCGTAGACGATCTCCTGCCGTGGTCGCACTGCCAGAGGTGTCAGCAGCAGCTGCTTGATCAGCAGGGGGTAGGCATGAGGCTCGGCGGCGGGCGCGTCTGCGGCGGTGGCGAATGACATGTGATCTTCCTGATGGGGCGGCGCGTCAGCGGCCGGGGGGCGCGGGAATGGACAGCTGCTCGCGCAGCAGCGGCGCTTCCGCGCGTGGGCTCGGCTGGATGAGTGCATCCTGCGGCAGCGCTCGCGCTGGATCTTCAAGGTGTTCCCACACCTGGTCCATCGCCGCGAACAGGTAGGGCAGCAGCGGGACGTAGCGCTTCCGGTAGTCCGGGAAGGCCAGCAGCGAGTCGAAGTGCTGTGCCTTGTTCACCCGCCAATAGGCGATCTGCGCCCCGGCCTTGCGGGCAAGTGGCACGTAGCGATCACTGGTCATGCTGATCGGTACCAGCCCGTCGTCCAGGCCATGGATCACCACGATCGGCAGGCCGCGACGCGGCGCCTTGGCAGTCGCTGCGGCGATGCCGGCGCGTACCCGTCGGGCATCGGCGCTGTCACTCTCGCCAAGTGCGCGCAAGCAGCGCAGGCCACGCAGCGGATCAGCTGCCGCCCCGGTGGCATTGCCGTCCACCAGAACCACGCCGCTGCCCGGCGGGATGCCACTGCCCTCGCTCCACCAGGTTGCACGAACCTCGGCCGTGGCCGCGTGGGGTCTGCCGTCGGTGCCGGCGGCCGAGAAGCTGTACGCGCAGGGATGTTCGCCCGTGGCGTAGCGTCCATAGGCTGACGAGTAGGTCGCTGCGATGGCGCGCCACAGATCGAAACCGGTAGAGAATGCACCGGCGCGAAGTGCATCGGCGCTCAAACCCGCGTCGAGCAGCTGCTGCCGTGCCGACCGTGCCTGTGCTGCAGTGTCATCGCCTTGCACCAACCCAGCGGATTTCAACGTGGCACATCGCTGGGTCCACCCTGGCACGGCCTGCGCCCGCATCGGCGGTTGTGGTAGATCGTCCTCCGTCAGCAGGGCACAGGGCATCAGCAACGCGGCCTGGGTGACGAAGTCATACAACGCTGGTGCGCCGGCCACCGAGACATTGGGTTCGCCGGCCACCATTGCATCGAACCAGTCGCCTTCGATCTCCGCCGCGCGCAGCACGGCGCCACCGCCATTGGATACGCCCACGCCGAGCGTGCGTGTGTTGGCCGCAGTGAATGGGGCCGATTGCGGATAGGCACGGTCCAGCACCTGCAGGCCGAACTGCAGCGCCTGCAGCAGATGGCGGCCCCAGTCCGCTTCCGGGTTGTCACCCGAATGAGCATGTTTGAAGGCGATTCCCTGCGCGGCTGTCGCACCCGCAGGAATGAAGGCCAACGCGCCTTGGCTGGCTGGCGTGCCGTCTGCCTGGAAGCCGGCCTTGGCGTCCAGATCGTAGTAATCACTGCCGGCACCCTTGTCGGTATAGGCGACCGCGCAGCCATGTGCCAGGCCCCAGCTGCCGGCAACCGCGATCGCGCCATGGATGCCACGCGAGCCGGAAGATGCCGCGACGACCAGGCAGCGCYGCGCGGCGTCGAAGCTGTCGGGCACCTGCACCAGTACCCGATGGGGATGGCGGGCGCCGGGAACGCGCGCATAGGCGGAGAATTCGCGGCCGGGTACCGCCTGCACGCTGCCGTAGACATCGCCAAAGCCGCCGCCGGGTGTCAGGTCGGCGATGCCGCGCCAGCTGCTCCAGATCGCACGACGCCGTGCTTCCTCGGCCGTGGGCTGGGCCGGGTTGGCAAACGCCGGCGCGGTGGCCGAGCGCAGGGCGTCGATGCCCAGGCCTGCGGTCAGCAGTTCGTCGCTGCCGCGATGCACGGTTTCCCGCCACTGCTCGAACACCGGAACAGCGGTAGTGGGGCGGGGCGGGGCGGCGTGGGTGCTGGAGATGCTGCCCAGAAGCAATGGCAGCGCGGCGCACAGCAGCATGACGGGGCGGTGGATGTTCATTGCTCCACCCTAACCATCCGGGCGGCGCACGCCAGCGTACCTTGGTACCCGTGCCCAGGCGCAGGCGATTTGCTAACCTCGGCTGGACATGCCGACCCTGCTTATCGCCGATGACCACCCATTGTTCCGCGCGGCGCTGCATCGCGCCGCTGAAGAAGCGGTGGCTGACCTGCAGATCAGCGAGGCCGATTCGCTGCACGGCGTGCTCGAAGCGATCGAGAACCAGCAGATCGATCTGATGCTGCTGGACCTGCACATGCCGGGCAACCACGGCCTGGCCGGACTGGCGACCATACGTGCGCTGCAACCGGGGCTGGCGATCATCATCGTTTCGGCCAATGAAGAGCCGCACGTGATCCGCCGCGCCATCGACCTGGGCGCAGCCGGGTACCTGCCCAAGAGCTCCGGCCTGACCGACCTGCAGTCCGCACTGCAGACCGTGCTGGAAGGTGAGCGCTGGATACCGGCGCTGCTGCGCGAGCCGGTGGCGCGGGTGGCGCCCTTCAGCAAGGACGCCGATCTTGCCGCGCGCTTGTCCAGCCTGTCCGCGCATCAGTACAAGGTGCTGAGCCTGGTGGCCGAAGGGCTGCTCAACAAGCAGATCGCCGACCGGCTGGGCGTGCAGTTGCGCACGGTCAAGGCACACATGACCCGCATCATGGGACGACTGGGCGTACGCAATCGCGCGCAGGCCATCCGCGTGCTGCACGAGATGGGGTTGACCGACCCATCCCGGCAGATCGAAGGCGCGCAGGACGCCTGATCCTTCGTCAGGTCCTTTCCGTGCTGGCCGTTGCCAGCAGGTGGTTGATCGCCCAGCGCAGCGCCAGCGGCTTGAACGGTTTGTTCAGCAGTGACAGGCCCACACTGCGCACCGCCTCGCGCGTGTCATTGCCGGTATCGGCGCTGAGGATCACCGTCGGCCGCGCGCCATGTACGGCGACGAGGCGCTTCCACAGTGCGACGCCGGTATCGCCCTCATCAAGGTGGTAGTCGAACAGCCACAGTGCCGCCTCATGTGCGGACGCGCCCAGCGCAGCGACATCACGCGCCGCGATGACATCGCAGCCCCAGGCAAGCAGCATCAGCCGCATTGCCTCCAGCGCCTCCGCATCGTTGTCGACCACCAGCACGCGGATGCCCTTGATGCTGCTGTTGCCAGCGGCGGGCTCAGTGCGTGGGGCCTCAGGCGGCGCTGCACGCGCCACGGTGATGGAGAAGGCCGAGCCGCGATCCAGTTCGCTTTGCAGTTCCAACGGTGCATGCAGCAGGTCGGCAATGCGGTGCGCGATGGTCAGGCCAAGACCGAGGCCCTGGCCATTGCTGCGGTCGCCACGGTGGAATTCTTCGAACACCACGGCTTGTTGCTCCGGCGCGATGCCGGGGCCGCTGTCATGCACGCCGATCGACAGTGCCTGACCGTGCCGACGAACGCCAAGCAGCACGCCGCCACGGCGGGTGTAGCGGATGGCGTTGGCCAGGAAGTTCTGCAGTACGCGGCGCAGCAGCAACGGGTCGCTGTGCACCCACACGCGGGTGCGCACATGGCGGAACTGCAGGCCGCGTGCCGCGGCCAGCACGGCGAACTCCTGCGCAAGCGGCTCCAGCACGGTCGACAAGGCGAACGGGCGCGGATCGGCCACCAGGCCACCGGCTTCCAGTCGCGAAATATCCAGCAGGCCCGACAGCAGATCGTCGGTGGAATCCAGCGCGCCGCGAATCTGGCGCAGGAAACTGTCCAGGAATTCCGATTCGATGTGCTGCGACATGGCGTCGGTCAACAGCTGCGCCGCATGCAGGGGCTGGATCAGGTCATGGCCGACTGCGGTCAGGAAGCGGGTCTTGGCCACGTTGGCCCGCTCGGCTTCATGCACGGCCTGTTCAAGCCGGGCGGTGCGGTCCTGCACGCGGCGCTCCAGGGTTTCGTTACTGCGCTTGAGCGCGTCCTCTGCCCGCCGGAACGCGGTGACATCGGTGAAGGTGGCCACATAGCCGCCACCGGGCATCGGGTTGCCTCGGATCTCAACGATGGTGTTGTCCGGGAAAATCCGCTCGGAAAGGTGCGGCGTGCCGCGCCGCATGTGCACCACCCGCCGCTGCAACGCCTTGTCGCGCGAGTCACCAGGGCTGTCGCCGATCTTCAGCTGTCCCAGTGCCCACGCCGTCAGGTTCGACACCGGCTGCCCCACCTGCAGCAGCTCCGGCGGGAACTTGAACAGCGCGGCGTAGCGGCTGTTCCAGGCCACCAGCTGCAGCTGCGCATCGACCACGCTGATGCCCTGGCTCATGTTCTCTAGGGCGGCCTCCAGCAGGCGCTGGTTGAAGCGCAGCACCTGGGTGGCTTCACCGACCGCGCGGGTAACAGCGTCCAGCGGCGCAGCGCCACCATCGCGTGCCGCCTCCACCAGCAGCCGCGCCATGCCTGCACCGACCACGGCGGTCAGTTCGCGCTCGATGGCAGTCACCCGGTCGTCGTCCAGCATCTGCCCGGCGTGCCCGTCCATCAGCTGCCGTGCCCGCTCCTGGCCGAGGAAGCGACCAGCCGTCTTGCGCAACGATGCAGCGGCCACCGCGTCGCGCTGCCGAGGCATCGGTGGACGCACCGCGCGCGACACCAGCACCACGGTTACCAGGTTGACGGCCAGGCTGGCGCCCATGCTGATGGCGATATGGCCCGGCTGCATGCGCAGCGAGAGCATCGCCAGCCAGTGCAGTCCGTCGGGACCGGCCGACGCCAGCGGGGCAGGGAGCACCATGGGCAGCAGCACCAGCCACAACCAGACCAGCGAGCCCAGTACGATGCCGGCGATGATGGCCGGGGAGGGCGTGCGCGGACGGTACACCGCCAGCAGCACCGCCGGTGCCAGCTGCGAGAGCGCGGTGAACGACATCAGGCCGAAATCGCTGAGCGCCTCGGTGCCGCTCATCGCACGGCTGTACAGCCACGACATCAGGAACACGGCGAGGATGCCGGCGCGCCGGAAGGCCAGCACCCGCGGTCGTAGATCCGCGCCGGTGTTGAAGCCATTGACGCCGCTCAGCAGGCGCGAGCCCACACCGTGGTTGCCGAGCATGATCGACAGGGTCAGCCCGGACAGGATCATCATGCCGGTGGCGGCACTCAGACTGCCCAGGTATGCCAGCAGTGCCAGCAGGTGATGGCCGCGCTCCTGCGGCAGGGCCAGCACGTACAGATCCGGCGTCATCGAGGGCGGCAGCTGCGCGGCACCGGCCAGTGCCATCGGCACCGACGGCAGGCCGATCAACAGCAGGTAGACCGGGAACAGCCAGCGCGCCGTCTTCAGGTCCGATGACTGGCGCAGCTCGACCACGCCCACATGGAACTGATGGGGCAGGGTGAACGCGGCCATGGCACCGAGCGCCACCATGGTCAGGTAATCCGGCACCACTGCCGGCGGCGGCAGGTGCGCCATCTTCTCAAGCAGCGGCGTGCCTGCCTTGTGCACCGATAGCGCGGCATACAGGCCAATGGCCAGCAGTGCCGTCAGCTTCAACAGTGATTCCAGGCCCAGCGCGACCACGATGCCGCGGTTGTGCTCGGTCGCCGACGCCTTGCGTGCACCGAACAGGGTGGTGAACGCCGCCATCGTCAGCGCGAACCAGAACGACACGTCCAGCTGCCAGCCAACGGGTGCGAACTGGTCACCGAGCAGGGCGGCAAGGCCCTGGCTGACCGCTTTGAGCTGCAGCGCGATGTAGGGAATGATGCCGAACAGCGCGACCAGGGTGATGGTGATGCCCAGCCCTTGGTCGGCGCGCAGGCGCGCGACCACCAGGTCGGCGATGGTGGCACTGTTGTGCTGCTTGGCCAGCCGCCCCAGCCGCACCAGGAACGGCAGGCCGAAGGCAAAAATGAGGGCCATGCCGATCAGTGTCGGCGGAATCGGGAAGCCCCATTGCACGCCCTGCGAGGCAGCCCCGTAGTAGGTCCACGCCGTGCAGTGCACGCCCAGTGACAGCGCGTAGATGGCTGGCCATACCTTCGACAGCCGATGCCCCTGGCGTTCCCCCCACAGGGCGACGCCGAACAGCAGCACGGTCCACGCGATGCAGGCGAACAGGACGATGGAGGGCGTCAACATCGCTCCAGTGTAGAGAGAACCGCGGCCGGCGGGCAGCCGGCCCGCCCCGCGCGGGAGGACGGTGCGGCGCTAGTCGGCGAGCACGATCAGCGACAACTGTTCGGCGACCACGGCTGTCTCGCCGGCGGGAACCACTTCCACGGTCTTGTGCTGGGTCAGCAGCCACTGCCCGGGCCTGCGCGCTTCCAAGGACATCAGCTGCGAGCGTACCCGTACCTCGGAACCGCTCGGCACCGGCGCCAGGAAGCGGACCTTGTTCAAGCCGTAGTTCAGTACGTGGGCGATGCCGGGAAAACCGGCCAGGGCCGCCACGTCGTCCTCTACGGTAAGCGAGAGCAGAAGGAACCCATGGGCGATGGTCTGCCCGCCCGGCAGGCCGGTCCGTGCGCGGGCAGGATCGGTGTGGATCCAATTGTGGTCACCGGTGGCCTCGGCGAAGGCATCGATGCGCGACTGCGCGATGCGCGTGCTGCCGCTCAGCCGCTCGCTTGCCGCCCATTGGTGCAGGGCCTGCAGGGCGGCAGGCAGCGCATCCCTCGACACGCCGGAACTCATCGCACGCGCTCCAGCAATGCCAGGATCGCGTCACGCGCCTCGGGCTCGGACAGCATCGGTGCATGACCCACCTCCGGTACTTCAACGAGGCGGGCATTGGGCGACGTGGCAGCCATCTGCTGCGCGACATCGGCAGGCAGGATGTCCGACAGCGCCCCACGAACCACCAGCACCGGCACGCGTGCGGTCAGCCCACGCACCGCGCGCCATAGTACCGGGCGCAGCAGCCACAGCAGCCACGGCCGCGTGGTGCGGATCACCGCCGGGTCGTAGTCCAGTTCCAGCAGGCCATCGCTGCGC
>NZ_JBFTNR010000033.1:0-21517 GCF_056665995.1 Stenotrophomonas sp. 05L44_2 | reverse complement strand
CAACCGGACCCACCCCGCCTCCGACAGGTGGCCGTGGGCCAGTAGATCCACGCCATGCGTGGATCAAGCTCGGGATGACAACGAAAATGAAATTCCGTTCATCTTTCCTACTTTGCCGATTCCGGTTGTTGGCCCGGATTTGGCATGATGGGGCATTGTTCCGACTTGAAGGCATGAGGCCATGAAACGTTCCCGCACCACTGCGCTGCTGCTGATGAGCGCTGCGCCGCTGCTGTTCACTGCCTGCCAGAAGGAAGAGCAGGTGCAGGTGCAGGAAGGCCTGTATACCTCGGTGGAGGCCTGCACCACGGCTACCGCTGATCCTTCGGCGTGCCGCAATGCGTTTGCCGAGGCGCAGAAGAAGTCTGCCGACGCAGCGCCGAAGTACGCGACCAAGGAAGCCTGCGAACAGGATTACAAGCCTGAGCAGTGCGTGCAGCAGCACACCTCGGCCGGCACCTCGTTCATCGGTCCGATGATGATGGGCTTCTTCATGTCGCAGATGCTGAGCAACCGCGGTGGCCTGGCCCCGCAGGCGCCGGCTTCGGCGCCGGCCTACCAGGACAAGAGCGCCGGTTGGGCGCGTCCTGCCCCGGGCGGCAGCGGCGGCCTGAACACCGCCAGCGGCATCGGCGCGGGCAAGGCCGGGCTGGCCCCGGTCAGCAGCGAACCGAACCGTGCGGTGACCGCCAGCCGCAGCGGCTTTGGCAGCACCAGTGCGCGCCGCAGCGGCAGCAGCGTCGGCGGCTGATCGACCCATGCAACGTATCCGTATTGCCGAGCGCGCCCAGTGGCGCGCGCGCGCGGAGGAAGCCGGTTTCCGCTTCCACACCATCGACGGCCAGCCGTACTGGGATGAAAGCGCGTATTACGCGTTCACCCTGCGCCAGATCGAGCAGGACATCGAAGATCCCAGCGCCGAACTGCACCAGATGGCGATGGACCTGGTCGGCGATGTCATCGCCAGCGAGCGCCTGATGGACCAGCTGGCGATCCCCGCGCATTACCGCGACTGGATCGCCGACAGCTGGCGCCAGCGCCAGCCGCACCTGTACGGGCGCCTGGACCTGGCCTACGACGGCACCGGCCCGGCCAAGCTGTACGAACTGAACTACGACACGCCGACCTCGCTGTTCGAAGCCAGCTTCTTCCAGTGGCAGTGGCTGGAGGACCAGCGCAACGCCGGCCGCCTGCCGCAGCACGCCGACCAGTTCAACGCGATCCATGAAGCCCTGGTCGAACGCTTCGGCGAACTGGCCACGCAGCTGCCGCCGCCGCTGTATTTCAGYGCGGTGGGGAGCTCGGACGAAGACCGCGGTACGGTCGAGTATCTGCGCGACTGCGCTTCGCAGACGGGCCTGCACGGGCAGGCGATCGCCATCGAGGACATCGGCCTGTCCGAAGACGGGCGCTTCACCGCGCTGGACGATACGGTCATCGGCACGCTGTTCAAGCTGTACCCGCTGGAAGACCTGATGGCCGAGGAATTCGGTCGCGCGCTGCCGGGCTCGGGCGTGCAGCTGCTGGAACCGGCATGGAAGGCGGTGCTGAGCAACAAGGGCATCCTGCCGCTGCTGTGGCAGCGCAATGTCGGCCATCCGAACCTGCTGGAAGCACACTTCGATGACGGCAGCGCGCTGGCCTCGGGCTGGGTGCGCAAGCCGCTGTTCTCGCGCGAAGGTGCCAACATCGAGATGCACCTGGCCGACGGCAGCACGCAGCGCAGCGACGGTCCGTACGACGGTCCGGCGATCCTCCAGCGTGCGCATCCGCTCACCCGTTTCGAAGGCGGTTACCCGCTGATCGGCAGCTGGGTGATCGGCGACCACGCCTGCGGCATCGGCATCCGCGAGGACGACAGCGCGATCACCCGCGACAGTGCGCGCTTCGTGCCGCACGCGATCATCGACGAAGCGCCGACGCGGATCTACGTCTGATGGCGGTGCAACGCCCGCCCGGTCGGCGCGGGCGTCCTGCTCCCGTGCCGGGCCGTCACTTCGACGATGGTCGCGGCCTGAATGCGTTCGCCGACCGCATCGCGGTGCGCTGCCACCGCTGCGATACGCCGGGCTGGGTGCTGGCGAGCTGGCAGCCCTACCGTTGGACGGTGCGTTTCCGCTGCACCGGCTGCAGCGTTGCGCTGGACAGTGGCGACTGGGTGGGCGCGGTGTGCATGCAGGGGCGTCGGCCGTGCGGGTACTGCGGGCACCAATGGCTGTACGTGCATCGCCGGATCGCGTCGGGCGTTCGTTCGCCGGCCACCTTTCCCGCACGATGTGGGCAATGTGGGCGCAGCAGCGATGTCGACGTGTCGGCCACCCCGCTGCGCGATGCCGAGCCGGCTGATCCGCACTTCGGCCTGCCGCTGCATCTGGTCGAGCCGACCCGCGCAGGTCTGCTTTGGGCCTACAACGCCGAGCATCTGCAGGCGCTGCACGACTACGCCGCAGCTACGCTGCGTGAGCACGGCGGCGTACGCAACAGTTCGATGTTCTCGCGGCTGCCGCAGTGGATGAAGCTGGCGCGTCATCGCGTGCTGTTGCAGCGTGCGGTGGAGCGGCTGCAGAAGCGCTTGCTGCAGGGGTAGTGCCGGCCGCTGGCCGGCAACCGCTGTTGGTAGAGACCGGCCTTGGTCGGCGCCGTTGATTGTGTGCCAACCAAGGTTGGCATCTACCAAGGCGATGTGTCGGTAGCGCCGGGCCATGCCCGGCGAGCGCAGCGGTCCGACAGGTCAGAGCAGCCCTTCGCGCTTCACCGCCAGATAGCGCTCCACCAGCGCGGCGGGCAGGGCATCGGCCGTGACGTCCAGCACCATCACCCGTTCGGCACGCAGCGCGTCATGCGCCTGCGCGCGCTGTTGCAGGTACAGCGCGGCGGCACCGGCCTGCGCGGCATCTTCCACCGTGTGTACCTCACCTTCCAGCGCAGCATCCAGCTCGCGCTCGCGCAGGCTGGCTACGCACACCAGATGACGGCGCTGCAGCAGGCGCACCGCCGCAAGCAGGTCTTCGATGTCCTCGTCGCGCACGTTGCTGACCAGCATCACCAGCGCGCGCCGGGGCTGGCGCAGTGAGACTTCGGTGGCGGCAGCCAGATAATCGGTGGCCACGGCCTGCGGCTGCAGGTCGTAGCTGGCGCGCAACAGATGCTGCACCGTGTCCATGCCGCGCTGCGGCGCCACCCAGCGACRCTCGCCGCCTACCGCGAACAGGCCGGCAGCATCGCCTTGGCGCAATGCCAGGTAGGCCACCACCAGCGAGGCGTTCAAGGCATGGTCGAAATGCGAGAGTCCACCTTCGCTGGCCAGCATGCGCCGGCCGCTGTCGAGCATCAGCAGCAGCTGCTGGTTCTTCTCGTCCTGGTACTCGCGCGAGATCAGCTTGCGGGCGCGGGCGGTGGCCTTCCAGTCGAGCTGGCGCAGGCTGTCGCCGATGCGGTACTCGCGCATCTGGTGGAAGTCGGTGCCTTCGCCACGGCGGCGCTTCACATGTGCACCGACCAGTCGCGAGGCCTGGTCGGCACTGAACAGCGCAAATCGGGTGAGTGGCACGAAGTTGGGATAGACCCGCACCTCCAGCGCCGGTGGCAGCGTGCGTTGCTGCCACCACAACCGCCATGGCGAGCGGATGCGCAGCTGCACGCCTTCGAAGGCAAAGCGACCGCGCTGCTGCGGCTGCACGTGGTAATGCAGCGAACTGGCATGGCCCGCCCGCAACTGCACGCGTTGCGGCAGTGATTCCAGTGGCCAACCGCCTGGCACCAGATCGAATACCTGTACCTGCATGGCCTGCCCGGACTGCAGGCGCAGGCCGATCTCGCGGCGCACGCCCAGTGCCAGGGCCTCGGGCACGTCGCGCTCGACGCTGGGCGGTGGTCGTCGCCGCTGCCGCCACAGATCAACCAGTGCCACCACCGCAACCAGTGCGCCGGCCAGCGCCCAGCTCCAGCGTGGCAGCAGCCCGGCCAGCACCACGCCGCCCAGCGCAGCCCAGGCCAACAACAACGCCAGCAGCAGCGGCGCAGGCCTCATCGGCGCGGCGCTTCCACCTTGGCCAGCAGCGCACCCAGCACGTCGTCGGCACCCTGGCCTTCGATCTGCAGCTCCGGTGCCAATGCAATGCGGTGGCGCAGGGCAGGGCGGGCGATGTCGCGCACATCATCGGGGGTGACGAAGTCACGACCGGCCAGCACCGCCTGCGCGCGCGAGGCACGCACCAGGGCGATGCTGCCGCGTGGGCCGGCGCCGACGGCGATGCCCGGCCACTGCCGGGTGGCGGCGACGATGCGCACCGCGTAGTCGATCACTTCGTCATCCACGGTGATTGCCGCGGTGGCCTGCTGCAACGCCAACAGTTCGCCGGCACCGAGCACGCGCGGCACCTGGCTCAGGTCGAAATCACTGGCGGCACGGCCGCTGGTGATCGCCGCGACCATGCGCTTCTCGTCCTCCAGCTGCGGATAGTCGATCAGCACCTTCAGCAGGAAACGGTCCAGCTGCGCTTCCGGCAGCGGATAGGTGCCTTCCTGTTCCAGCGGGTTCTGCGTGGCCAGCGCCATGAACGGCGGTGCCAGGGTGAAGGCCTTGCCTTCGATGGTGACCTGGCCTTCCTGCATCACTTCCAGCAGCGCGGACTGGGTCTTGGCCGGGGCCCGGTTGATCTCGTCGGCCAGCAGCAGGTTGGTGAACACCGGGCCGCGACGGATCTTGAAGCTCTCGCTCTTCGGGTCGTACACCGCATGGCCGCTGACGTCGCTGGGCATCAGGTCGGGGGTGAACTGCACGCGGCCATAGTCCAGTTCCAGTGCCTGCGCCAGCGCGCGCACCAGCAGGGTCTTGCCGAGGCCGGGCACGCCTTCGATCAGCACGTGGCCACCGGCCAGCAGGGCGACCAGGATCTGGTCGAGCACATCGGCCTGGCCGATGAAGGCGTGGCCGACGGCCTGGCGGATGGCGTCGACGCGTTCGATCAGGCGGGCGGTGGCGGCCGCCGGAAGTTCAGGGGCATCGGTCATAGCAGGGATCTCATCTGGAGCAGCAAGCGGATGCGCTCGCGCAGGGCGGAGGAATCATGCGGCGAAGGCGGAGTGAGTGCACTGGCGACTCGACTGACGGGCCATTGCAACACTGCGGCGATGGCCTGGTCACGCGCAGCACCGTCGA
The DNA here is from genome assembly GCF_056665995.1 of Stenotrophomonas sp. 05L44_2. Classification (NCBI taxonomy): domain Bacteria; kingdom Pseudomonadati; phylum Pseudomonadota; class Gammaproteobacteria; order Lysobacterales; family Lysobacteraceae; genus Stenotrophomonas; species Stenotrophomonas sp. 05L44_2. The sequence continues at coordinate 16,356 of NZ_JBFTNR010000033.1, read as the reverse complement.
GTGCGGCAGCCAAGGGCGCGCGCAGGCGCAAGCGGTGCAGGAACAGCGCCTGCACGGCCAGGTACAGGCGCGTGCCATGGCCGAAGCGCAGCAGCAGTTCGCCACTGGCGCGGACGTGTTCCAGCAACGAACGGCGTTCGACCACCGGCGCGGGCAGGGCACTGCCGAAGCGTTGCGCGCGTGACCACAGCCAGCCGAGGATCGCCAGCAGCAGCGGCACCCACAGCGGCCAGCCCTGGTAGAAGATGCGCGCGCCCAGCGAGGGCGGGCGGCTGCCGTATACCAGCCACATCGTGCCGCGCCCATAGTTGGGATCGAGCAGGTAGCGCGTCAGGTCGCGGTGCGAGAGGTCATGCAGGCCATCGCGGGCAACGGCATCGGCGTCGACAGGGCGGCGGCGTGTTGATGCGGACGGGCCTTCACCGCGCATGACGTCCATATCCGCCAGCACGTCGATGCGGCCCTTGCCATGCGGCAGGCGCGCGAACACCAGTCCTTCCTGGCCACCCCAGCGGCGCTCGGCCGTGGCGTTGGCCTGGAAGCCCAGGCTGAAGCGCCGACCGCCGCAGAACTCGACGTGGCTGGGATCATCCACCACGTGGAAGGGTTGGCAGTCGCTGCCATGGAACAGGCTGTCCACGCCGATCCTGTCCAGCAGGGGGCCCTGCGTGCTGCTGGCATCGTCCTCGGCCGGTGGCTGCGTGCGCAGCAGCAGATGGCCACCCGTGCCGACCCAGTCCAGCAGGGCCTGCGCAGTGCGCGGCGGCATGTCGGCGGTATCCTGCAGCAATACCACCGTATCGGTGGCGGCCAGTGGCATCTGTGCCAGGTCCAGCCGCTGCCGGGACTGCACCTCGATGCCGTCGGCGCGCAGCGCCTGGCCCAGCACATACAGCGGGTTGTAGCTGGCTTCGCCCTGCGGCGGCAGCACGATGGTCTCGGTCACCTTTTCGTGCGTGCGCAGGAACAGGATGGTCAGCGGCACCCCGAGCAGGACCAGCGCGCCGAGCAGCAACGACCAGAACAGGCGCGGGCTCATGCCTGCCACCCGTACTGCTGGCGCAGCGTGCTGGCCAACGCGTCGAAATCGCTGCGGGTAGGCAGGCGCCCGCCGTATGCGGCGTACTGCCACATGCGCACGATGCGCGCGAACAGTTCACGGTCGGTGCTGTCGGACATGCGCCGCGAGGCACGCAGGCACTGTGCTTCGGTGGCACCGGGCGGCAACGCGATGCCGGTGCGCTCCACCAGCGTGCGCACGCTGGCGCGATAGAGCAGCGCCAGTGCCTGCCGCGGCCGTCCCTGGTCCCACAGCAGCCCGGCCTGGGTCGCCACATCCGGCGGCAGCACCACCGGCATTTCCACCTGCTCTTCGGTAATCTGCGGTGCCTGCTTTTCCTTGCGGCGGCCGGAACCGCGCAACCACGGCAGCCACAGCCGCGCGGTCAACAGCAGCACCAGCAGCAGGACCCCCCACAGCCCCCACAGGCCCCATTCGGCGAGCCGGGCCAGCCACAACTGGCCGCTCTTGCGCGACGTACGGTCCGCGTTGCTGCTGCTGTCCTTCTGCAGCTCTTTCTTGTCTTTCTGCTTCTCGGCGGCGTCTTCGATCGGCTTCCATCGGCTGACCTGCCGCGTCGGCCGCTGCAGCGGATCTTCGTAGGCGCGGTTCACGGCCTGGCGGAAGCCAGCGGTATCCACCGGCGTGTCGCCGAAGATCAGCGCCGGTGTATTGGCCGGATCGTTTTCCGCAGTGGCCGCTTCTTCGGCTTCTTCAGCGTCTTCCGCTTCTGCGTCTTCATCGGCGCTGGCCGTGGTGGTCTGCGCGGCGTCCGGCGTGCCGGCGTCCTGTGCGTGCACGGGCGCCAACGGCAGCGCCAGGCACAACAGCAGCACCAACGAAGAGGCGACCGGCAGCAGGCGTTCGCGCAGGCGGCGCAGGGCGATTTCCACGTCCCAGGCTTCCATCTGCGTGCGTCGGTTCAAGTACAGGCCGAAGCCGGCGCCCACGTAGAACGGCCCGATCAGCGCCGCCGCCAGCCAGCACAACAGGTTGAGGCCAAGCTTGGCCCACGCAGGCGCCTCCACGCTGACCATCGCCCACGCTGCGCGCCAGGATTCGGGCAGCAGTTCCAGCGGGATGAAGATGAAGATAGTGGCGATCGCGCCCACCACCAGCACCAGTTCGAATGCCAGGCAGATCACCGCCAGCACCAGCGCAGGGCCCGCAGCGCCGGCAGCGACTGCACGCCGGCGYGGGCCACGCTGGGCGGGCGCATTGCCCTCCAGCAGATTGACCGGCAGGCACAGGCTGCGCAGGCCGCTGAAACGGCGCCAGCCCAGATAGCCCCAGAACCCGCTGCCGCCCCACTGCCGCTGTGCGCGCAGCGCATCGCGCGGGCCGACCCGTTCGCCGAAGATGCCGCGCGAGAGCACGTACAGCGGTGCGCCTTCGAACAACGGTTTGCACCACCACATCGCCAGCCACGCCCAGCCGAAGGCATCCAGCCACCAGGCCAGTGCATTGAACAGCACGAACAACGGTGCACTGGCCAGCAGCCAGCTGCCCCACACACCGCGTGCGTGGCGGCGGGCCAGCGCGCTGCCCAGCTCCATCGCTTCCCAGCTGCTGCGCGCGCGCAGCACCACGTCCAGGTGGTCAATCCGCATGGCCACCTCCGCGTCCACCGCGCCACAGCCACAGCAGTACGCCGGCCCACAGCACCCCGGCCACGCTGAACTTCACTGCAGCCGGAATGCCGGCGATGGAGGACCAGAACGCTTCCACGAACGCGGCCAGCAGCAGCATGAAGGCCACGCCCAGGCACAGCCGCGCGCCGATGCGCCCGCCTTCGACCAGCGCATCCAGGCGGCGCCGCCGCCCGGGAGCCAGCAGTTTCATGCCCAGCTGCAGGCCGGCGCCGCCGGCAATCACGATCGCGGTCAGCTCGAACGCACCGTGGCCGGCCACAAAGCGCCAGAACGGGCCGCCATGGCCGATGTGCTGCAGGTGGCCGGCTACCGCGCCGATGGTGATGCCGTTGAACAACAGCACCAGCAACGTGCCCAACCCCGCCAGCAGGCCGCTGGCGAAGGTGCGCAGGGCGATGCTGATGTTGTTCATGATGTAGTAGCCGAACATCATCCAGTCGGTGCCGCTGTCGCGGCCCAGGCGCTCGGCGGATGGATCGTACATGCGCTCCATCTCGGCGATCTGGCCGTTGTCCATCAGCAGGTGGATGCTGTCCGGGTACACCTGCACCAGCACGAAGCAGGCCAGCGCCGGCACTGCGAACATCGCCAGCGCTGCCCACATGCTGCGCGCTTGGCTGCGCACCAGCAGCGGAAAATCAGCAACCAGGAATTCCAGCGCGCGCCGCCAGCGGGTCGGCGGCGTGCGGTACAGCACGCCATGGCCGTGCTGCATCAACTGCTGCAGGCGTTGCACCAGCTGCGGGCTGTAGCCGCGTTCGCGGGCCAGCGCCAGCTGCTGGCACAGCCGTCGGTAACGCTGCGGGAAGCTGACATCGCCGGCTTCTTCCGCGCCCGGCCTGCGCCGACGCCGACGCGAGGCACCGGCGCGATGCTGCAGCCACTGCTCCAGGTCATGCCATTCCTGTTGATGGCGGGCGACGAACTGCTCCTGCTTCATCGTCGTCCCAGCAACCAGTTGGCCATTGCATACAGGCGCAGCACGCCGACCTGGCCGGACGCGCTGGTCAACGGCTCGGCGATGCCGGCCAGTTCCTGCTGGCGTGCGGGTGACAGGCGTGGCGCGCGCTCGGCGAAGGCCATCACCGCCGCCTGTTCCTCCGGCCGCAGCGGTTGCGGCGGCGCCAGCGCGCTGTCGATGGTGGCCGGCGGCGGCAGGTAATGCGGCGGTGCATGTACCACCATCGTGCCGGCAACCAGATCGCCCAGGCGGCGGCCATGCGGATCGAACAGGCTGCTGATCAGGCCCAGTGCGTAGCCGAAAGGCAGCATGTCCACGGTGCGCAGCAGGTTGCGGGTGATCGAGGCCATCCAGCCCACCGGTGCGCCATCCTGCGCGAGCACCCGCAGGCCCAGCACGCGCTTGCCGAGGGTACGGCCCCACAGCGCTTCGCAGACGATGGGGTAGGCCCACATCAGCAGGAACATCAGCGCCATGTACAGGCCGCGGCCGAACTCATCGAGCAGGGCCAGCGGAATGGACAGCGCGGTGAGCGCGCCGAAGCGGACGGCCAGGTCGATCAGCCAGGCCAGCGCACGCGGCATCGGGCCGGCCGCAGGCAACTGCAGCGRCACACCTTCCGGCGTTACCACCTCGCGGTAGGTATCGAGCATCGGCGCGGCCATCAGCGCGATGGCCGCCGAAGTGGGCGCTGGAGTCCTCTCCGGCGTGCAGCCACGGGCATGGGGGTCTCGACGGTTCCTGGTCGGGCCCAGACTTTAGCAGAGCCCGGCCATTGGCGAGGCGGCCTCAGCCCAGGTATTCGTCCTTCAGCCGCACGTAGTGGTCGGCCGAATAGTGCAGCGACTCGATCTCCTTGTCGCTGAGCGTGCGCGCCGGACGGGCAGGGTTGCCCACCCACAGCTCGCCCTCGCCCACCACCTTGCCGGGGCCGACCACCGCACCGGCACCGACGAAGCCATGGCGCTCGACCCGGGCACCGTCGAGGATGCACGCGCCCATGCCGATCAGGCTGTAATCGCCGATGCTGCAGGCGTGGATGATGCAGCCATGGCCGACGGTGACGCCTTCGCCGATCAGGGTCGGGTAGCCGGCCTTGTTGTACGGGCTGTGGTGGCTGACGTGGATGATCGTGCCGTCCGGTTCTGCCGAAGGTGTATCGGGTTGCCGGCCAGCGGCCGGCTGTACCCCTTAGTGCTGCGCGTGTTCGGCCAGCATCTGCCGGAACAGGGCATCCAGCCATGGACCATCGCCATGCCCGGCGGGCAACTGCGGAGCCTCGGCGCGCGTGGCCATTTCCTGGTCGATGTAGTCGCTGATGGCGATGATGCGGGGACCGGCCGTCACTTCGGCGCTGGCACGCTTAACCACCAGCAGCGCTTCGATCGCCCCGCGTACCGGGCCATCCGGCAGCAAACGCTCCAGCAGATGCTCGAATGCCATGGGCGGTGGGCTGGACTCGCTTTCGATCCACTGGCAGGCCAGCAGCGCGCGCAGCACGTACAGATACTTCTTGGTGCTGATGGCCCCGCCGCCGAGATGTCGGCTGTACGTGGTGCGCGCCATGCTCATGTAGTGCCACCAGCTGCCCAGCGGCGAGTAGAAGCGCTGGGCAGCCTCCCAGAGCTGCGCCACGGCAGCATCGTTCTGCTGGTAGATGATCGGCGAACGCAGCCATTCGATCAGCGTCGGGTTCGACTTGGATACCAGCCGCAGTGCCTTGCGCAAATCCCAGCCGCTGACGTCCAGCTCGTCGTCGATCGGCAGTTCGATCACATCGCGCTGCGCCTCGCCCGGGCCGGTGCTCTCGTTGACACTCAGGTACCAGGGCTGGCGGTGCACGTAGATGAAGCGTGCATCGTAGTCGCTGTCCGGCGACGAGAAACCCCAGCCGCGGCTGCCCGATTCGCAGGCCAGCAGCACGCGCACGTCGTGCGTGCGTTCGATGTCGGCCAGGGTGGCCAGGATGGCGGCGCGCTTGTCCGCCGCGATCGGATGGATGCCGTCCATGCAAGGAAGCTCCTGCTGTTGTTGCGTCGAGCCGATCGACTCTACAGGCAGCAGGCGGATACGTGTAGCGCCAGGCCATGCCCGGCGCACGCGATCATCGGGGCTATGCCACGCGTCCGCGCCGTGCGCGCTCCAGGTGCACCAGCAGCAGCGAGATCGCCGCCGGGGTCATGCCCGGAATGCGCTGGGCCTGGCCGATGGTCTGCGGACGCACCCGCTCGAGCTTCTGCAGCGCTTCGGCCGACAGCCCGCGCACGATGGCGTAGTCGAAATCGCCGGCAATCGGCGTTGCTTCATGGCGCTGCTGGCGCTCGATCTCCTCGCGCTGGCGATCCAGGTAACCGGCGTACTTCACCCCGATTTCCACCTGTTCGGCCACCTTGCCATCGGCCACGGCCGGGCCGAGCGAGGGCACCCGCATCAGTTGCGCGTAATCCAGTTCCGGGCGCTTGATCAGGTCCAGCACGTTGGTTTCGCGGCTGACCGCCACGCCCAGCGTTTCCTGCACTTCGCGGCCCAGCGCATTGGCCGGCGTGGCCCACAGCGCGCCCAGGCGCGTGCGCTCGGCGGCTACGGCAGCCTGCTTGGTTTCGAAGGCCCGCCAGCGACGATCATCGACCAGGCCCATGTCGCGGCCGGTCGGGGTCAGGCGCTGATCGGCGTTGTCTTCGCGCAGCTGCAGGCGGTACTCGGCGCGGCTGGTGAACATGCGGTACGGCTCGTTGGTGCCGTGGGTGATCAGGTCATCCACCAGCACGCCGAGGTAGGCTTCRTCGCGACGCGGGCACCAGCCCTCGAGGCCACGCACCTGGCGAGCGGCGTTGAGGCCSGCCAGCAGSCCYTGKGCSGCMGCTTCTTCRTAACCGGTGGTGCCGTTGATCTGGCCGGCGAAGAACAGGCCGTTGACCAGCTTGGTTTCCAGCGAAGCCTTCAGCCCGCGTGGATCGAAGAAGTCGTACTCGATGGCATAGCCGGGGCGGGTGATGTGCGCGTTCTSGAARCCRCSGATGCTGCGCACCAKCKCCAGCTGCACGTCGAACGGCAGCGAGGTGGAAATGCCGTTGGGRTAGATCTCGACGATGCCCAGGCCTTCGGGCTCGACGAAGATCTGGTGGCTGGCCTTCTCGGCAAAGCGCACCACCTTGTCCTCGATGGAGGGGCAGTAGCGCGGGCCGATGCCTTCGATCTGGCCGCTGTACAGCGGCGAACGGTGCAGGGCGTCGCGGATGATCTGGTGGGTCTGCTCGCTGGTGTGGGTGATCCAGCAGCTGACCTGCTGCGGATGCTCATCCACCGAGCCGAGGAAGGACATCACCGGGCGCGGCGTGTCGCCGGGCTGCTCGTCCATCACGCTGTAGTCCAGCGAACGGCCGTCGATGCGCGGTGGCGTGCCGGTCTTCAGGCGGTCCACCTGGAACGGCCGCTCGCGCAGGCGTGCAGCCAGCGTGGTGGCGGGCGGATCGCCCATGCGGCCGGCTGCGTACTGGGTCGGGCCGACGTGGATCTTGCCGGCCAGGAAGGTGCCGGCGGTCAGCACCACGGCCTCGGCATCGAAACGCAGGCCGGTCTGGGTGATGACCCCGCGCACGTGGTCGCCCTCGATGACCAGGTCATCCACCGCCGCCTGGAACACGGTCAGGTTGGCCTGGCCCTCGACGATGGCGCGGATCGCCATGCGGTACAGGTTGCGGTCGGCCTGGCAGCGGGTGGCGCGCACGGCCGGGCCCTTCGAGGCGTTGAGGGTGCGCCACTGGATGCCGGCGCGGTCGGCGGCATGCGCCATCGCACCGCCGAGGGCGTCGATTTCCTTGACCAGATGGCCCTTGCCGATACCACCGATGGCCGGGTTGCAGCTCATCGCTCCCACCGTTTCGATGTTGTGGGTCAGCAACAGGGTGCGCACGCCGGTACGGGCCGCAGCCAGCGCGGCCTCGGTGCCGGCGTGGCCACCGCCGATGACGATGACGTCGTAACGATGGAAGGAGTCGATCATGGGGGCTGTTCAGCAAGGGGCAGGCGCAGCCGGAGACGGCGCCGGGGTGGCGATTTTAGCGCCAATCGGGGCAGGGACGTTGGCGCCGGCCGGCCGGCGTCGAAATCAACCCTAAAGTTGGCAGGATTTTTGCAGATAACCCAATAGCACCCACCGTGGCTGGCGCCGCGGGCGCTGGTGACCGGAATTGGAACAGGGGCCGGTACAGGCGCACGGTGGGGAAGCAGAGGGGCCGGCAGTCGGGGGACTGTCCGGCCCTGTTTTTTGGGGCGGCTGGGAACGCGGCATCCACGCATGGCGTGGATCTAGTGTCCCGCGCGCCCTGGTGTCCCAAACAACAAACGGCCCCGCAGTGCGGGGCCGTTCGTCTTTAAAGGTGCCGACATCCGACAGGGCCGGAACAGGGGGGATCCAGAYGTTCCTGTCGGATATCGACGTAGAGCTGTTTGGGACGGGCCCTTAACGCTTTTGTCACTTTGTGACGCTGGCCGTCACCACCTGCGTAGATTGAGGCTTGGACCGTGTGAAATGCAAGATGGAACAAGCGTCAACTGTGCGCTATCTCTCACGATCCATGGCACGCCAGGGGGAACTGTTCATCCTCGGCGCACGCGGAGCCGGAGCCGGACGCGCCTGCGGCGGCGGCGAGGGGCGCTCGACCCGCTGTGCAGGCTGCGGCGGTCGACGCATCGAATCCATGTTGCGCCAGGGCGAGCCGCCATTGTTCTGGCGCGGCGGCGGTGGCGGGCGGTTTTCGCCGCCGTTGCCGGGACGCGGTGGCGGGCGGTGGTTGTGGTGCGGCGGGCGGTAGATCGGCCGCTGGTAGTAAGGGCCGCCATAGCCGTAATAGCCACCGCCGCCGTAATACGGATAGCCGTAGTCGGCCGGGTAGCCATAGGGGTAGCGGTACTCCACCGACGGCGCACCGTGGTAGTAGCCACCGCCGCGGCCACCGACATAGTCATAGGTGGTGCAACCGGTCAGGGCCAGCAGCAGGCCACCGGCAAGCATCAGGCGCGTTTTCATGATGGGTCCCCCCAGAGGACGGGTATGCAGGCAGCTTCAGCCGCCGGCGTTGAATCAGCCCTTAATTCCGCCGGCCAGGATGAATGGCGGTGTAGGCATGCATGCTGGCATGACCGATGGCGCCCTCGCCAGCGCGGGGCCATACGTTAATCTTGCGTCATGAGCGATTCACTGTTGCCCCGCGCTGATGACGTCCTCGCCGCCGCCGCGCGGATCGCGCCCCATGCCAGCGTGACCCCGGTGCTGCGCTCGCGCACGCTGGATGCGTTGGCCGGTGCGCAACTGGCGTTCAAGGCCGAGCACCTGCAGCGCGGCGGCGCGTTCAAGTTCCGCGGTGCGTGCAATGCGGTGTGGTCGCTGGATGCCGATCACGCCGGTGCCGGTGTGGTGACCCATTCCTCCGGCAATCACGGTGCCGCTTTGGCGCTGGCTGCCCGCACACGGGGCATTCCCTGCCATGTGGTGGTGCCGGAAGGGGCCGTGGCCGCCAAGCTGGCCAATATCGCCCGGCATGGCGCCACCCTCTGGCGCTGCCCGGCCACCATTGCCGACCGCGAGGCCACCTGCGCCAAGGTGCAGGCCGATACCGGCGCCACTCTGGTCCATCCGTACACCAACCCCGCGGTGATCGCCGGGCAGGGCACGGCCGCGCTGGAGCTGCTGCACAGCGAGGGGCCGTTCGACGTGCTGGTGGTGCCGGTGGGCGGTGGTGGCCTGGCCAGTGGCACTGCGTTGGCCCTGCAGCACGCCAGCCCGGGCACGCGGCTGGTGCTGGCCGAGCCGGCCGGTGCCGACGACACCGCCCGTTCGCTGGCGACCGGCAAGCGCCAGGAGGCATTTACCCCGGACACGATCTGCGACGGACTGCGCACGCTGATCGGCGCACCCAACTTCGCGCTGCTGCAGGCGGCGGGCGCCGAGGTCATCGTGGTTGACGATGCCGCCACCGTGGCGGCGATGCGCCTGCTGTGGGACGTGCTCAAGCAGGTGGTCGAGCCATCCTCGGCGATCGTGCTGGCAGCGGTGCTTGCGCAGCCTGCGCGCTTCGCCGGCCTGCGCGTTGGACTGGTGCTGTCCGGCGGCAATGTCGATCTGCCTGCCCTGCGTTGGGGAGCGCCATGAGCCGCGGCCGCCATCGCGAACGTACCGGCCTGCTCGGTTGGGTGTGGCGGTTGTTCGTACTGCTGGTGATCTGGCTGCTGGGCGTGACCGCCTGGATCGTCTGGGTCGGCGAGCGCGACCAGGCGGCCAAGGCGGACGCGATCATCGTGCTGGGTGCGGCGGCCTACGATGCCAAGCCCTCGCCGGTGTTTGAAGAGCGCATCCGCCACGGCCTGGATCTGTACGACGCCGGCTACGCGCCACTGCTGATCTTTACCGGAGGCTACGGCGGCACCGGTGCGCGCTTCTCGGAATCGCAGGTGGCCCGGCGCTATGCGCTCAAGCACGGCATTCCCGATGAGGCGATCCTCATCGAGACCGCCTCGCGCAATACCGTGCAGAACCTGGTCGAGGCCAAGCGGCTGATGGACCAGCGCAAGCTGCATTCGGTGATCATCGTCAGCGACCCGCTGCACATGGCGCGCGCGCTGCGCCTGAGCAAGGCGCTGGGCATCCAGGCGTTGGCCTCGTCCACGCCCAGCACGCGCTTCCGCAGCTTCCATACCAGCTGGCGTTTCCTGGTGCAGGAGATCTACTTCTTCCACCGCGACCTGGTACGGCCGCCGTTGAGTTCACCGGCCAATACCTGAGCGGCTGCCGCTGCGCTCGCCGGGCATGGCCCGGCGCTACCCATAACGCGCGCCTGGCCGGGACCTGCTTTTGGTAGTTGCCGACCTTGGTCGGCACGGGAAGCACAGCGCCGACCAAGGTCGGCATCTACCAGTGCGGATCGCGTGCCGACATCAGGTCTGCTTGCGCCGGATCGGGATCGCCGACACCGGCACGGAAGCAATGTCATGCCCACCTTCGCGGATCGGCGCGCCCGGATCCGGCGCCCAGGCATGGGCGTAGATTACTTCCCAGCTGCTGGGCAGCTTGCCATCGGCACGGCGCATCGGTTCGTACGCCGCCGCTGCCGCCGCGAACCGCCCCCGGCCGGTCAACGTATGGCGGCGATCGACCCGTGCGTTGGTCGCGCCCATCGCGCGCAGCTCGCGCATCAACGAGGGCAGGTCGTCGTAGGTCAGGGTGAACAGGTCGCGGTCCAGAACTGGATCACGGAAGCCGGCCATCATCAGCGCATCGCCGAACTGGGCGATCTGCGCGAAGCGGCTCACGTGCGGGCGGTCGTCGGCGGCGGCGAAGGCCTCGTTGAGCTCGACCAGCGTTTCCGGCCCGAACGTCGAACACACCAGCAACCCACCGGGCTTGAGCACACGGCGGAAACCGGCGAACACCGCCGGCAGGTCGTCCACCCACTGCAGGCACAGGTTGCTGAAGATCACATCGACGCTGTTGTCGGCCAACGGCAGCGCCGTGGCATCGGCGGCCAGGCGCTGGAACGGCTTCCACCAGCCGGCCTGGCGCTTGGCCTGGTCGAGCATCGGCAGTGCCACGTCCAGCGCGATCACCTGCGCCTTCGGCCAGCGCTTCTTCATCAGCGCACTGGCATGGCCGGTGCCGGCACCGATATCCAGCACCACCTCCGGCTTGCGTGCCTCCAGGTAGTCCAGCGATTCCAGCAGCCGCGACTGCACCTCGCGCTGCAGGGCGGCGGCAGCGTCGTAGCTGGTGGCGGCGCGGGCGAAGGCGCGGCGGACATGGCGGGCATCGAAGTGGGACGGCATTGCAGAAGTCTCTTAGAACGTACCGGGGTAGGCGCCGCCGTCGATCAGCAGGTTCTGCCCGGTGAGGTAACCGGCCTGTGCACTGCACAGGAAGGCGCAGGCGGCGCCGAATTCATCCGGCGTGCCGAAACGGCCGGCGGGAATCTGCTGGCGGCGGCGTTCGGCCACCGCCTGCACGTCCCCGTCCTGGCCGGCGGCGTGGGCGAAGTTGGCGCGCAGGCGGTCGGTATCGAACTGGCCGGGCAGCAGRTTGTTGATCGTGACGTTGTGGACGACGGTGCGCCGCGCCAGCCCGGCGACGAAGCCGGTCAGGCCGCTGCGCGCGCCGTTGGACAGCGCCAGCGCGTCGATGGGTGCCTTCACCGATGACGAGGTGATGTTGACGATGCGGCCGAASCSGCGCKCGATCATSSCGTCCACGGTGGCGCGGATCAGCGCRATCGGCGYCAGCATGTTGGCGTCCAGCGCGGCGATCCAGTCGTCGCGCTCGAACGTGCGGAAGTCGCCCGGCGGCGGGCCGCCGGCGTTGGTCACCAGGATGTCGACCTGCGGGCAGGCGGCCAGCGCCTGGGCGCGGCCCGCCTCGGTGGTGACGTCGGCGGCGATCGCCCGCACTCCAGCGGCACCGGGCAGCGTACGCAGTTCTTCAGCCGCGGCCTGCAGCGCAGCGTCACCGCGGGCGACGATGACCACGTTCACGCCTTCGCGCACCAATGCGCGCGCGCAGCCAAGGCCAAGCCCCTTGCTGGCGCCGCAGACCAGTGCCCAGCGGCCGGAAATGCCCAGATCCATGCGTCAGTCCTGCACAAGCTTAGGAAGGCTCATTGTCCGCCATCGGCCGGTGACAGGCCGGCAATGAAGTGTTGCAGGGCGGCTGCAACGTCATCGGCGTGGCCGAGGAAGGGGGCGTGGCCGCCATGACCCACGGTCAACGACTGCCCCCCGGGCGCCAGCGCGGCAGCGGCCTGCATCGCCGCCGGCGAGACCAGACGGTCACGCTGGCCGRCAATCCACAGGCTGGGCTTGCCCAGTGCGGGCAGGGCACCGCGCAGGTCGGTGTTCTCCAGCAGCTGCAGGCCCTCGTGCAGTGCGCGTTCGGTGGGCGCTCCGCGTTCGACCAGGCGCTGCCGCAGCGTGCGCAGTTCCTCGCGGGCATGCGCCGAACCCATCACGTCCAGTGCCAGGAAACGTTCCAGGGTGCCACTGAAGTCCTGCGCGAGGTCACGACCGAACTGCTCGAATACCGATGGCTCCGCCGCATGCGGCCAGTCATCGCCGCGCACGAAGCGCGGCGTGGCGGCGATCATCGCCAGACCGCGCACCTTCGGCAGCGTGGCCGCCGCGTGCAGCGCGAACAGACCGCCCAGTGACCAACCGCACCACACCGCTGGCGGCGTGGCCGCGGCAATGGCATTGACCACGAACGGCAGGCGCAGCGGGGTGCTGTCATCGCGGCTGTGGCCATGGCCGGGCAGGTCGACCAGATGCAGCGTGAATCGATCGGCCAGGCGCTGCACCAGCGGCGCAAACACGCCGCCCTGCAGGGCCCAGCCGTGGATCAGTACCAGGTCCGGCCCATGGCCGGTCACTTCAATATGCATGGGGAACTACACGATCACTCAGGCCAGCGCCGGTAACGACGGCGGCAGCACTTCGCGCGCGGCAAAGGCCACGCGGTCGCGTGCAACGGCGATGGCTTCGACCAGGCCGCGTACCTGCTCGGTGGTGTGCAGCGCGGACAAGGTGACGCGCAGGCGCGCCTTGCCTTCCGGCACGGTCGGTGGGCGGATCGCGCCGACCAGCCAGCCGGCCTGCTCCAGCGCCTGCGACATCGCCATGGCAGTGTGGTCGTCGCCACACAACAGCGGCTGGATCGGCGTTTCCGATGCCATCAGATCCAGCCCATGACGTCGCGCTTCGCTGCGGAACAGGGCAATCAGATCGGCCAGCTTCRCCCGCCGCCAATGATCGCGGCGGGCCAGGCGCACCGCTTCCAGTGCGGATGCCGCCAGCGCCGGCGCCATGGCGGTGGTGTAGATGTAGGGGCGTGCGGTTTCGGCCAGGTGCTCGATCAGGTCTTCGCGGCCGAGCACCAGCGCGCCGGAACCGCCGAGCGCCTTGCCCAGGGTGACCAGCTGCAGCGGCACATCGTCCACGCCCAGGCCGGCGGTGGCGACCGCGCCACGACCATCGCCGAGCACGCCCACGCCATGCGCATCGTCCACGTAGAACAGCGCCTGCTGCAGGCGCGCGACCAGCGACAGCGCACGCAGCGGCGCGATATCGCCATCCATGCTGAAGACACCGTCGGTAGCCAGCATCGCTGCGCCATCGGGCGCATGCTTGAGTTGGCGCATCGCACCTTCCGCGTCCAGGTGCGGGTAGCGGCGCAGGCGCGCGCCGGCCAGCCGGGTAGCATCGAGCAGACTGGCGTGGTTGAGCTTGTCCTGCACGCAGACATCGTTCTCTTCGCCCAGCAGCGCCTGCTGCACGGCCAGGTTGGCGGTGAAGCCACTGCCGAACAGCAAGGCACGCGGGTAACCGAGCCACTCGGCCACTTCGCGTTCCAATGCGTCGTGCAGCGCGTGGTGGCCGCAGACCAGATGCGAGGCACCGGCACCGGCGCCTTCGCGCGCAGCGGCATCCTGCAGTGCGTTGACCACGCTGAACTGCTGGGCCAGGCCCAGGTAATCGTTGCTGCAGAAGCCTGTCAGCCAGCGCCCATCGACTTCCAGGCGCACGCCATCGCGACGGGTGACCGTGCGCCGCGGGCGGCGACGGCCTTGTGCATCGCGCAACGCGCGCTGGGCTTGGAGGCGGGCGGTCAGGTCGGGGCGTGCCATGGCGGCTGGATGCGGCGACGGGGCGGCTAGGGTAGCGCGTTGCCGCGACGCCTGCTTGGCCGCCGGCTCAGGCCGCGTGGGCGCAGCCGCAGCCGGGGCCATCGGCGCTGATATCGGCATGCACGGTGCCGCCATGGTCATGACCGTCGGCGTCCACCTGCACCGCCATCGGCTGCAGGCCCAGGCGTGCGAACAAGGCCATGTCGCGCTCGCTCTCCGGGTTGCCGGTGGTCAGCAGCTTGTCGCCATGGAAGATGGAGTTGGCGCCGGCGAGGAAGCACAGCGCCTGCAGCTCGTCACTCATCGCCTCGCGGCCGGCCGACAGCCGCACCATCGAATGCGGCATGGCGATGCGGGCCACGGCGATCATGCGCACGAACTCGAACGGGTCCAGCTCGGCACTGCCATGCAGCGGCGTGCCGGCCACCTGCACCAGCTTGTTGATCGGCACCGAATCGGGATGCGCCGGCAAGGTGGCCAGSGCCAGCAGCAGGCCGRCSCGCTGCKCGCGKGTYTCRCCCATGCCRACGATSCCGCCGCAGCAGGTCTTCARCCCSGCATCGCGCACATRGSCCAGCGTATCCAGGCGMTCCTGGTACTGCCGGGTGTGGATGATCGACTCGTAGTAGTCCAGGCCGGCGTCCTTCAACGCGCGCGCCTGCTCGCCACTGAGCATGCCCAGCGTGGCGCAGGTTTCCAGGCCCAGCGCTTTCACCCCGGCGATCATTGCTGCCACCTTGGGGATGTCGCGGTCCTTCGGCGAACGCCACGCTGCACCCATGCAGAAACGCGAGGCACCGGCCGCTTTGGCTTGGCGGGCCTTGGCCAGCACCGCATCGGTGTCCATCAGCTTCTGTGCGTTGACCCCGGTGCTGTAGCGCTGCGCCTGCGGGCAGTACGCGCAGTCTTCCGGGCAGCCACCGGTCTTCACCGACAACAGCGTGGAGACCTGCACCTGGGCCGGGTCGAAATGCTCGCGGTGGACGGCGGCGGCGCGGAACAGCAGTTCCGGGAAGGGCAGGTCGAACAGCGCCTGCAGTTCGTCGTGGTGCCAGTCGTGGCGGATGGCGGTTGCCATGGCGGGACCTTGGAAGGGCTGGAGCGAGGGCGCAGTCTGGGTGGGGTTGGGAACGCTGTCAACTATTAATATAAAATAGTGGTTTACAGGAAGTCGTCGCCCGCGTCAGTTGCAGCGGTGCTAAGTTCGCCGCTACGCATGGAATGTGAGAATCGGCATGGACACGCACAAGAACGCCGCAACCCTTCGCAACGCTGTGCTGTGCAGCCTGGCTGATCTGCCCGATGGAGGCTTGCGCGTGGTAATGGATGACCTGCGGAAATCGGACACCGCCGGTATGTGGCAGCACCGCACGTTCGTTACGTTCAAGGACTATCCACCAGGCATGCTTGCCGACCCGGTAGGCCTGTCCGAAGCGGAGTTGGCAGACTTTGGCTTCTTCGTGCTGGTCCGCCTGCTGGCTGTAAATGGCCGGCTGGCTGACACTGACGACGCGCCGGACTGCGATGCGCACCTCACCAACGAACAGCGGCACCGCATCGCAGCGCTGACCGAGGAGGACGTCGCGCGGATCGATCAGCAGCTGCTTTCCCACTGTGACGGTCAGTTCCGCAAAGTCGCCTATATCGTGGGCACGGCGATGTCGTTGGATCCCGAACGTCCGCCGGGAATTCCAGAGGTGTTCTACGCAGGGCGTGTGCGCAAGCTGGTCGAGCGTGGCGCGCTGCAGGCTGCCGGCGACCTGTCGCGCATGCGCTACAGCGAAGTGCGCCGGGTCAGCTCTGCTTGAAGACGGTTCTCTGCCCGATCGCGCTGGACTTTCGAACGTCGGACCGGCCCAACCCGGGAATCAGGAAATCGGCAGGGCTGCGGCCATGCTTGGTCTTCTCGGCAAGCCAGCGCGGCATCCGGCCGCGGCCCGACCACGTATTGCGCTTGTTGTCCGGGTCGCGGTACTTGGCCGCCACCTTGCCCGCCTTGCGCCGTGTGGCAGGTTTGCGGAC